>NZ_FR895104.1:30616-31330 GCF_000434655.1 Clostridium sp. CAG:43
CTCCTGCTCCCGCATAAAACGGATCGCCTCGGCAAATTCACCGCCGACCTCTCTGGAAAGACCCACGCCAAAGATCGCATCCACCATGATCTCCACATGCCCCGGCACATAATTTTCAAACGCCTCCACCGGGATCCCCAAATTCCGGTCAATCGCCACCTGGCAGGTCATCTCCCCCGTCCAGTGCGCCTTGTCACCGACCGTGAGCACCGTCGGAAGCGCGCCGCGCAGAAAGAGAATCCTAGCCAGCGCCGCACCGTCCGCACCGTTATTGCCCGTTCCGCAAAATACCAGAAGCCTCTGCCCTGAAAGCTTTCCATACCGTTTTTCCATCTCGTCTGCAACCGCCAGCGCCGCTCGCTCCATCAGTACCAGAGAGGGTATCCCCACTTTCCGGATTGCATATCCATCTATCTCTTTCATCTGTTTTCCTGTCACCAGACGTCTCATTTCCATTCCCCCTCTCCGACTGCGTAAGCGGATGCAAGACTGCCTGTATTCGTGATCGACACGTGAATCCGGGTGATTTTTAGGCTATCCGCAAGTTTCTTTGCTCCCCCGTGAAGCCGCACCCACGGTTTTCCAAGCTCGTCCCGGAGCACTTCTATATCCAGCAGTCCAAAGCCCCGAAAGCCTGTTCCAAACACCTTCGAGACTGCCTCTTTTACCGCAAAATCGCCGGCGAGCCGGGACACCTTCCCCCCAGCCTGCCGA
>NZ_FR895104.1:31382-34637 GCF_000434655.1 Clostridium sp. CAG:43
GCACCAAAAAAGCCTCTTTTTCACAGGCTTTTTTGATTCGCTCTATCTCTATCAGATCCGTACCAATTCCGACGATCATTTTGTTTCTCCGGCACCAGCTGCCTCTTCCTGCTTTCTCTGCGCTTCTTCTCTCGCTTTCTGATCCTGCATGCTGCATACGCGGTAAGAAAGGCGCATCAGGCTCTCCGACAGATGGACATTTTCCACCACAACGTCATCTGGAACCTGTAAATCTGTATGGGCAAAATTCCAGATCGCCTTGATTCCAGCTTTGACAAGCCGTTCCGCAATCTCCGGCGCTTTCGACTTCGGAATCGTCAACGCTGCGATCTGCACTTCATTGTCCTTGATAAACTGTTCCAGATCCTCAATACCGCGGATCTCCACTCCACGGACTACCAGACCGACCAGACGAGGATTCACATCAAACATGCCTTTGATTAAAAAACCACGCCGCTCAAAATTTGTATAATTCGCGATCGCCTGCCCCAGATTTCCCGCACCGATAATAATTAGGTTATGCTGACGGTCAATTCCCAGAATCCGGGCAATCTCCGAATATAAATACTTTACATTATAACCATATCCCTGCTGACCAAATCCGCCGAAATTGTTCAGATCCTGACGAATCTGGGACGCTGTCACCTTCATGCGGATACTCAAATCATTCGATGAGATTCTCTCTACTCCCTCCTCGAGCAATTCGCCCAAGTAACGATAGTATCTGGGTAGCCTAGAAATGACCGCTTTAGATATCTCTTTCTGTTCCACGGCTTTCTTCCACCTTTCTTTCCTCTAACGTTGTCCATATGGTTTACACAAACCTTCGGACAATCTGATAAATTTATTATAGTCATATGATAAATAATTGTCAATTTTTTTATTTCATATGAGGGATTTTACATTGTATTTCGCAAAATTTTCTGACCAGAAACAGCCATTAACCGTTCTCATTCTTGCATTGCTTCTTTATTTATATTATAATTTAAGATTGACGGTATATTTTTTAACCGAAATACATGGATACAACCACAGGAGGAATCTATGATTTTATCTTGCAGCAATATTTCAAAAGCATTCGGTACGGAGGAAATCCTCAAACACGTATCGTTTCATGTAGAAGATCACGAAAAAGCCGCCATCGTCGGCATCAACGGAGCCGGTAAATCGACTCTTTTAAAAATAATTGTCGGAGAACTCGCAGCAGACGAGGGCTCCGTGACCATCGCCAAGGGCAAAACCCTCGGTTACTTGGCACAGCACCAGGATCTGCATAGCCAGACCACAATTTATGACTCTCTTCTGGAGGTCAAACGTCCGATTCTGGAAATGGAACAGCAGATCCGCACGCTGGAACTCCAGATGAAGCACGCCGAGGGCGAAAAGCTCGAGACGATGCTCAACACTTACAGCCGCTTAAACCATGAATTTGAACTTTTAAACGGCTACGCATGGCAGAGCGAGATCACCGGTGTCTTAAAGGGACTCGGCTTTGTCGAGGAAGAATTTTCCAAACCGGTTTCCGAACTTTCAGGCGGTCAGAAAACGCGCGTCTCCCTCGGTAAGCTCCTGCTCTCCAAACCGGATATCATCCTTTTGGACGAGCCAACCAACCACCTCGACATGGAATCCATCGCGTGGCTGGAAACCTATCTGATGAACTACGCCGGGACGGTCATTATCGTTGCCCACGACCGCTATTTTCTGGACCGCGTCGTGACCAAGATCGTCGAGCTGGACGGCGGCATCGCCACCTCTTTCCAGGGCAATTACACTGCCTACAGCGAGAAAAAAGCGATCATCCGCGCCGGTGTGCTCAAGGCTTACTTAAACCAACAGCAGGAGATCCGCCATCAGGAGGAGGTTATCACCAAACTCAAATCCTTTAACCGTGAGAAATCCATCAAGCGCGCCGAGAGCCGTGAAAAAATGCTTTCCAAGATGGATCTTCTGGAAAAACCAACCGAAATCAACGACGCGATGCACATTACGCTGGAACCGTGCGTCACCAGCGGAAATGACGTTCTCTCCGTCCGTGAGCTTGCCAAGAGTTTCGACGGCATGACACTCTTCACGGATCTGAACTTTGAGGTAAAACGCGGCGAGCGCATCGCCATCATCGGCAACAACGGAACCGGCAAGACCACAATTCTCAAGATGATCAACGGTCTTCTGACCCCGGACAACGGCGAGATCCGGTTAGGTTCCAAGGTGCATATCGGTTACTACGATCAGGAACACCAGGTTCTGCACATGGACAAGACGCTCTTTGACGAGCTGCAGGACACCTACCCGGATATGAACAACACGCAGATCCGAAATGTGCTGGCGGCATTTCTCTTCACCGGCGACGATGTCTTTAAGCGCATCCGCGATCTGAGCGGCGGCGAACGCGGACGTGTTTCCCTAGCGAAGCTGATGCTCTCGGAGGCGAACTTCCTGATCCTCGATGAGCCGACCAACCATCTGGATATCGCCTCGAAGGAGATTCTGGAAAACGCACTGGTTCATTACACCGGAACCGTTCTCTACGTCTCCCATGACCGATATTTCATCAACAAAACTGCGACCCGGATTCTCGATCTGACGATGGGAACACTGATTAATTATATTGGAAACTACGATTATTATCTGGAAAAGAAGGAGACGCAGGAGAAAGCCTATCTAGCTTCCGCCGCACAGGCAGTCAGCCGCTCTGCAAAATCTTCCGGAGCCGGAAACACAGGGACTTCCAGCCATCTGACCGCTGCGGCAGGCGCAAATCCGACTGCTCTTTCTGGAAATGGCACTGGCACCTCTGCTGCTTCGTCCGCTTCTGCCGTGACCGCTGCAGTTCAGGCGGCAGCCAGCGCTTCCTCCGGCAAATTGGACTGGAAACAGCAGAAGGAAGAACAGACGCGGCTTCGTAAGAAACAGAATGAATTGAAACGCGTCGAGGAAGAAATTCACACCCTTGAAACCCGCGATCAGGAGATCGATGCGCTTCTCTGCGATGAGACTGTCTTTTCCGATGTTCCGCGTTTGATGGAACTGAATAAAGAGAAGGAAGAACTGAATGCAAAGTTAGAGGGATTGTATGAGAAGTGGGAGGAATTGGCGGAGTAAAGAGCTTTCAGAAAGGTTTCTAATTGCCACGAAAAGGGAGTGCCCCTGGGGTGGTAACTAGCCGCTGCTTTCCTGCATATGTTTGTTCACTTGCTTTCACTACACGCGTTCGCCTGTATCGGACGTACGTCCGCTCCATTCGGACACGTG
>NZ_FR895105.1:0-4671 GCF_000434655.1 Clostridium sp. CAG:43
ACAGAGAAGCGGCGGCTATCAGGGCGGCCGTGATGGTCAGAGAGGCGGACGCGATGGACGCGGCGGTTTAAATATTCCGAAGCCATCCTTCGACAGTCCGGTTGTACAGAAACCGCAGAACAACAAGCAGAATAAGAATAATTACAAGAACGATAAATATAGCAAGATCGACCATGAGGAAGAGATGCACTCCAAGGGAAGAGGCGGAAAGAACGTAAAGAGCGCTGTTCAGCCGCCGCAGAAGAAGGAGGCAAAGGTTGAGGAGATCAAGACAATCACGATCCCGGAGGTAATCACCATCAAGGATCTCGCAGACAAGATGAAACTTCAGCCGTCTGTGATTGTAAAGAAGCTCTTTTTACAGGGCAAGGTTGTCACCATCAATCAGGAAGTAGATTACGAGCAGGCAGAAGAGATCGCGATGGAGTTTGACGTACTCTGTGAGAAAGAGGTCAAGGTTGACGTCATCGAGGAGCTTCTGAAAGAGGAAGAAGAGGATGAGAAGGACATGGTAACCCGTCCGCCGGTTGTATGCGTTATGGGTCATGTCGATCATGGTAAAACCTCCCTTCTGGATGCAATCCGCCAGACCAATGTAACTGCAAAAGAGGCAGGCGGTATCACCCAGCACATCGGTGCGTACATGGTAGAGATCAACGGACAGAAGATCACATTCCTCGATACGCCGGGACATGAGGCATTTACCGCAATGCGTATGCGTGGTGCAAAATCCACTGATATTGCAATCCTCGTTGTTGCAGCAGATGACGGTGTTATGCCGCAGACCATCGAGGCGATCAACCATGCGAAGGCAGCAGGTGTTGAGATCATCGTAGCGATCAACAAGATCGATAAGCCGAGTGCCAATATCGAGAAGGTAAAACAGGAGCTTATCGAGTACGAACTGGTTCCGGAGGACTGGGGCGGCAGCACCATCTTCGTTCCGGTATCTGCACATACCAAGGAAGGTATCAAGGAACTGCTTGAGATGATCCTTCTGACTGCAGAGGTCAAAGAGTTAAAGGCAAACCCGAACCGTAATGCGAGAGGTCTTGTCATCGAGGCGGAGCTGGATAAGGGTAAAGGTCCGGTTGCGACCGTCCTGGTACAGAAAGGTACCCTGCATGTCGGTGATCCGATCGCGGCAGGTGCCTGCTACGGCCGTGTCCGTGCGATGATGGACGATAAAGGACGCCGCGTCAAAGAGGCTGGTCCGTCCACTCCGGTCGAGATTCTGGGTCTTAATGACGTACCGAACGCCGGCGAGGTATTTGTACAGCCGGAGAACGAGAAAGAGGCAAGAAGCTTTGCAGAAACCTTTATCTCTGAGAGCAAGAATAAGTTAATTGAAGATACAAAGATGAAGCTTTCCCTGGACGATCTGTTCTCCCAGATCAAGGCAGGAAATGTAAAGGAACTTCCACTGATCGTCAAGGCAGACGTACAGGGTTCTGTCGAGGCAGTAAAACAGAGCCTGATGAAGCTGTCCAACGAGGAGGTCGTAGTCAAGGTCATCCACGGCGGTGTTGGTGCGATCAACGAGTCCGACGTCAGTCTGGCAGCCGCATCCAACGCGATCATTATTGGTTTCAATGTGCGCCCGGACGCAACCGCGAAGTCCATCGCAGAGCGTGAGAAAGTAGACGTTCGTCTCTACCGCGTCATCTATCAGGCAATCGAGGATGTCGAGGCAGCGATGAAGGGTATGCTTGACCCGATTTACGAGGAGCAGGTAATCGGTCACGCCGTTGTACGTCAGACCTTCAAGGCTTCCGGCGTTGGTACTATCGCTGGTTCCTACGTCCTGGATGGTAAATTCCAGAGAGGCTGCAAGGCACGTATTACCCGTGACGGCGAGCAGATCTTCGATGGTCCGCTGGCATCCTTAAAGCGTTTCAAGGACGACGTGAAGGAAGTTGCTTCCGGATACGAGTGTGGTCTTGTATTTGAGAAGTTCAACGATCTGCAGGAAGACGATATGATCGAAGCATATGCGATGGTAGAGGTTCCGCGCTAGAAAGGCAGAGGGATTCATGCGTAAAAATAGCATTAAAAATACAAGAATTAACAGTGAAGTACAGAGAGAGCTGAGTTCCATCATCAGCCGTGAGCTGAAAGATCCGCGGATTCATCCGATGACAACGGTTGTCTCCGTGGAGGTAACTCCGGATCTCAAGTACTGCAAGGCGTATATCAGCGTGTTAGGCAACGAGGAAGCGGCGAAGGATACGATCCAGGGACTGAAAAGTGCTGTCGGATTTGTCCGTACTCAGCTTGCAAAACGCATTAATTTACGGAATACGCCGGAAATTACATTTATTCTCGATCAGTCGATTGAGTACGGTGTACACATGACCCGCCTGATCGATGAAGTAACTGAAAACCTCAGAGACTCAGAATCGGGAGATGAGGAAGAAAATGAGTAAAAATATCTTAGAGGCGTCACTGGAAGGGGTGGAGCACATCGTACTGCTTGGTCACATCCATCCGGACGGGGACTGTATCGGAACGACTCTGGGACTGTTTAACTATCTGCGGGAGAATTATCCGCAGATAGAGGCAGAACTGTTTCTCGACCATCCGGCTGCTAAATTTTCTTATATGAATGATTTTGAGAAAATTCATACCGAGATTGTGCCGGAAAAACAGTTTGATCTGTGCATTACGCTGGATGCCAGCGACAAAGAGCGTCTGGGCGGCTACGCGGTCTATTTTGACAGCGCCGCCAAGACACTCTGTATCGATCATCACAGAACCAATACAGGATTTGCAGAACAAAATTACATCATTCCGGACGCAAGCTCCTGCAGCGAAGTGTTATACACGCTTCTTGATGAGGCAAAGATCAGCAGGGAGGCGGCAGAGTGTCTCTATACCGGAATTGTGCATGACACAGGTGTATTTAAGTACAATTCAACGACCCGGAAAACGATGGAAATCGCGGGCACGCTGATGGAAAAAGGCGTGAACGCGGCGAAGATCATCGACGACAGCTTTTACCGCAAGACCTACGCACAGAACCAGATTCTCGGAAAAGCGCTGCTTAGCAGTACACGGATTCTGGATGGAAGATGTATTTTCAGTGTGGTTTCCCAGAAAGAAATGGAGTTTTACGGTGTCGATACGAACGATCTGGATGGCATTATCGATCAGCTCCGGATTACCGAAGGAGTGGAATGTGCCATTTTCATCTATGAAAAGGCGTTCAACGAGTACAAGGTCAGCCTTCGTTCCAACGACTATGTCGATGTGAGCAAGGTGGCGGCGTATTTCGGCGGCGGCGGACACATCCACGCGGCGGGCTGCACGATGCAGGGACATCCGAGGGATGTGATCAACAACCTGACGGGACATATTGAGAAACAGATGGATGCCCGTAGGGAGGAATAGGAGGTTCTGTTGCTGATTGCGCTGCCTGCTTTCAGGTGCACAGCGCATGGACGGTAATAGTTCTGATTTTTTAGGAGATTTTATGTTTCACGGTGTGATAAATATTTATAAAGAACCGGGGTTTACGTCCCACGATGTGGTGGCGAAGCTCCGGGGCATTTTGAGACAGAAAAAGATCGGTCATACGGGTACGCTCGATCCGGCAGCGGAGGGCGTACTCCCTGTATGTCTGGGGAAGGGCACGAAGCTGTGCGACCTTTTGACGGATAAGAGGAAGACGTATCAGGCAGTTCTTTTGCTGGGAACCGAAACCGATACGCAGGATATGACAGGAACGATTCTTTCGGAGAAACCGACGGAACAGCTGACAGAACCAGCAGTCCGCGGGGCGGCGGAGAGCTTTGTTGGTCCGTATATGCAGGTACCGCCGATGTATTCGGCGCTCAAGGTCAACGGAAAGAAGCTCTACGAGCTGGCGAGAGCCGGAAAAGAGGTAGAGCGGGCAGCGCGTCCGGTGGAAATCTATGATCTTCAGATAGATGCGGTGGAACTGCCGCGTGTGACGATGACCGTGACCTGTTCTAAGGGAACCTACATCCGTACCCTGTGCCATGACATCGGTGAAAAGCTGGGATGCGGTGGCTGTATGGAAAAACTGATCCGCACCCGCGTCGATCGATTTGCGATCGGGGACAGCCTGCGCCTGTCCGAGGTGGAAGCGCTGGCGAAAGCCGGTCAGATCGAGGATAGGATCGTGCCGGTGGATGGAATGTTTGAGGACTGCCCGGCGTATGTGTCGGAGAGCGAAGTTCTGGATAAGCTTCTGCAGAATGGAAATCCATTCCCGAAGGGGCTGGGACCGAGAGACGGCTGCTTAGTGCAGATCGGAAGCAGTTTGGCTGAACACCAGGTTTCTGCGGATGGAAACTCAGAGATGGTACTTCCGGATTCTGGAATCATCCGCGTCTATGACAGCGCAAACCAGTTTATCGGTCTCTATGCCTATCAGCCGGAGAAGAAACAATGGAAACCACGTAAGATCTTTCTGGGAGGAGAGTAAGATGCAGTATTTTGCCGGAACCAGAGAATTTCAGATAAAAGAGCCGACTGCGGTCACGATCGGTAAGTTTGACGGTCTTCACAGAGGGCATCAGAAGCTGCTGCGGGAAGTGATGCGGTATCGAGAAAAAGGATATAAACCAGCGGTGTTTACCTTTGAGACGGCACCGGGAACCTTGATCCGGGGAAAGTTGCAGACGATGATCACGACCAACGAGGAGC
>NZ_FR895105.1:4691-24051 GCF_000434655.1 Clostridium sp. CAG:43
GAGGAGCGCGAGGAGAACCTGCGCGAGGCGGGGGTGGAGTATCTGGTGGAATATCCGTTCAACCAGGAAGTCGCACATATGGACCCGGAACAGTTTGTTGCCGAGATTCTGGTCGGCAAGATGGGCGCAAAGGCGATCGTGTCCGGGCCGGACTGCCATTTTGGCTACCAGCGGAAGGGCGATGCTGAACTGCTTCGGAAACTGGCACCGAAATATGGATATGAGGTATCGATCGTTGAAAAGGCGATGGACGGCGATCGCGAGATCAGCAGCACCTATATCCGGGAAGAGCTGGCGAAGGGAAATATCCGCAAGGCGAATGAACTGTTGGGATACGAGTACCGGATCAGCGGACAGGTGGTACACGGGGAGCATTTAGGTTCCACCCTAGGTTTTCCGACGGCGAATATCCTGCCGGGAATCCAGAAACATCTTCCGGCGTTCGGGGTATATCTCTCCCGGACGGTGATTGAGGGTGCTTCTTATGGAAGTATCACGAATATTGGAAAAAAACCGACGATTGCCGGAGAACGACCAGCGGGGGCGGAGACATATATCTATGATCTGGATGAAAACCTGTATGGGAAAAAGATAGAGGTTCATTTTTTAGATTTTATGCGGCCGGAGATGAAATTTTCCGGGGTGGATGAGTTGAAGATGCAGGTTTTGAAGGATAAAGAGACCGGGAGAAAAATGCACGGAGCGGAACGATGAGAGTTCAGCTTCGTGCATTTTTTAAATATGATTCAGGTAGGTAGCTGCTTCCTCTGCCGCCAAATGGATATATTCATTCATTGGTAAATTCTGTGTTCCTACTAAAATATGGCGGCAATAGGAGCTTCCACTGACAGGAATCAGGATTTTCTGGGCGCGGCTTTGTCCGATGGCGGCTGCCATGGCGGGGGTGATTTCTCCTAAGAGGGAGTCTGCAATGACGATGCCGATTGGTCCGATGATTAGGTCGGCATCGCGGCAGGCGACGAGAACGGGGTTTTCTCCGGTGGCGCCCATGGCAGCTCCGGCTTTCATCATCGCGGCAGTGGCAGTGGTGTTGGCACCGAGCGCGAGAAGCGGCTGTCCGGGACAGAGTTTATGGATTTCTTCTACGAGGGCGCGCCCCATGCGTCCGCCCTGACCGTCGATGATAACAACTTTTTTCATAATGGATAACCCCTTTCCTTTTCGTAGGATTTTCGTAGGACAAGATAATAAAAAAGAATGTGCCTTGGCACATTCTCGCGCAGGAACGAAAATAAGAGGGTCTAAATCTGCCTTTTTGACAAAATAAACACCCCAGTATATCTTTCCTATAATATCATAGAAGATCAAATTTGAAAAGCGAAAAAGATCGATTTTTGTAAAATTTTTTGTTTACAAATAAAGCGCTTTCTATTATAATGCTGATAATGGCTAACTGGGGTCTGGCAGAGCTGCGATTGGCGGAGGCTGTCAGGATGACGGAAGATCAGACAGACGCGCGTGAAGGCACCGCGGAGGTGCTTGATTTTTAGTTGATCCGGGAGGCCGCTTTTTTAAAGCCAAAAAACAGCAGACAATGAGAGGGAGAAAACATGAGGAGAAATGACATTCACAAAGTATTGATTATCGGTTCCGGTCCAATCATTATCGGACAGGCGTGTGAGTTCGATTATTCGGGAACACAGGCGTGCAAGGCACTGAGAAAACTCGGCTATGAGATTGTGCTGGTCAATTCCAATCCGGCTACGATTATGACGGATCCGGAGACAGCAGATGTGACTTATATTGAGCCGCTGAACGTAGACCGTCTGACTCAGATCATTGAAAAAGAGCGCCCGGATGCGCTGCTCCCGAACCTGGGTGGACAGTCCGGACTGAACCTCTGCTCCGAATTGGCAGCAGCAGGTGTTCTGGATAAATATGATGTTAAAGTAATCGGCGTTCAGGTTGATGCTATCGAGCGTGGTGAGGACCGTATCGAGTTTAAGCATACAATGGAAAGCCTGGGCATCGAGATGGCTAGAAGTGAAGTTGCCTACAGCGTTGAGGATGCACTGGCAATCGCAGATAAACTGGGTTATCCGGTTGTTCTTCGTCCGGCTTACACCATGGGCGGCGAAGGCGGCGGTCTTGTATATAACGTAGAAGAACTGAAGACCGTGTGTGCAAGAGGCCTGCAGGCCAGTATGGTTGGTCAGGTTCTGGTAGAGGAGTCTATCCTTGGATGGGAAGAGCTTGAGCTGGAAGTTGTCCGCGATGCGAAGAACAACATGATCACTGTCTGCTTTATTGAAAATATTGATCCGCTGGGCGTACACACCGGAGATTCATTCTGTTCTGCTCCGATGTTAACCATTTCGGAAGAAGTGCAGAAACGTCTGCAGGAGAAATCCTACAAGATCGTAGAAGCAATCCAGGTAATCGGCGGTACCAACGTACAGTGGGCACACGATCCGAAGACAGACCGTGATATTGTTATCGAGATCAACCCGAGAACCTCCCGTTCGTCCGCACTGGCATCCAAGGCAACTGGTTTCCCGATTGCACTGGTATCAGCGATGCTGGCAACCGGTATGACTCTGGATGAGATTCCATGCGGCAAGAGCGGCACTCTGGATCAGTATGTTCCGTCCGGCGACTATATTGTTATCAAGTTTGCACGCTGGGCATTTGAGAAGTTCAAAGGCGCAGAGGACAAGCTGGGAACCCAGATGAAGGCAGTCGGCGAGGTTATGAGTATCGGAAAGACCTACAAAGAGGCATTCCAGAAGGCGATCCGAAGCCTGGAGAGAGGCCGTTACGGTCTTGGTCATGCGAAAGACTTCGATAAGAAGACAAAAAAAGAACTGCTTGCGATGCTGCATGTTCCGAGCAGCGAACGTCAGTTCATTATGTACGAGGCACTTCGTAAGGGCGCTACCGTAGACGAGCTGTTCGAATTAACCAAGATTAAACATTACTTCATCCAGCAGATGAAAGAACTGGTAGAAGAGGAAGAAAGCCTGATGCAGTATAAGGGCGAGGTTCCGCCGGTTGAGGTTCTCCGCCAGGCGAAGCTGGACGGTTTTGCAGATAAATATTTAAGCGAGCTGTTAGGCGTTACTGAGGAAGAGATCCGCGATGCAAGAACCAAAGAAGGTATCGTAGAAGGCTGGGAGGGCGTACACGTAAGTGGCACACCGGATTCCGCATACTACTTCTCCAGCTACCATATCAAGGATCAGAGTCCGTGCAGCGACAACAAGAAGATCATGATTCTTGGCGGCGGTCCGAACCGTATCGGTCAGGGTATTGAGTTTGACTACTGCTGCGTACATGCAGCTATCGCCCTGAAAGAGCTTGGATTTGAGACAATTATCGTTAACTGCAACCCAGAGACCGTATCTACAGACTATGATACCTCCGATAAACTGTATTTCGAGCCGCTGACTCTGGAAGATGTATTAAGCATCTATCACAAGGAGAAACCGCTGGGCGTTATCGCACAGTTTGGTGGTCAGACACCGCTGAACCTGGCAGCAGACCTGAAGAAATATGGTGTCAACATTCTGGGTACAACTCCGGAAACCATCGACATGGCAGAGGATCGTGACCTGTTCCGTGCGATGATGGATAAACTGCAGATTCCGATGCCGGAGTCAGGCATGGCAGTTACTGTAGAAGATGCATTGGAGATTGCTAATAAGATCGGTTATCCGGTTATGGTTCGTCCGTCCTATGTACTTGGCGGCCGCGGCATGGAGGTTGTTCATGACGATGAAGCGATGACCTTCTATATGAGAGCAGCTGTCGGCGTAACTCCGGACCGTCCGATCCTGATTGACCGTTTCCTGCATCATGCAACCGAGTGTGAAGCAGATGCGATCAGCGATGGCGAGAACGTATTTGTTCCGGCAGTTATGGAGCATATCGAGCTGGCAGGTATCCATTCCGGAGACTCCGCTTGTATCCTTCCGTCCAGAAATCTGACCAAGGATCAGGTAGAGACAATCCGCGATTACACAAGCCGTATCGCAAAAGAGATGCACGTAGTAGGTCTGATGAACATGCAGTATGCAATCGAGGACGGCGAAGTATACGTGCTGGAGGCAAACCCGAGAGCATCCCGTACCGTGCCGCTGGTATCTAAAGTATGCAACATCAAGATGGTAAAACTGGCAACGGATATCATGACTTCCTACTTAACAGGCCGTCCGTCACCGGTTCCGGCACTGAAAGAGAAGAAGATTCCGCACTACGGTGTTAAGATGCCGGTATTCCCGTTCAAGATGTTCCCGGAGGTTGACCCGGTACTTGGACCGGAGATGCGTTCCACCGGTGAGGTTCTTGGTATGTCCACCAGCGTTGGTGAGGCTATCTACAAGGCACAGGAAGCAACCCAGACACGTCTTCCTTCTTCCGGAACTGTCCTCCTGAGTGTCAATGACAAGGATAAGATAGAGCTTATCGAGGTTGCAAGAGGCTTCTACGAGTGTGGCTTTACCCTGATGGGTACAGGCAGAACCTGTGATGTGATGGTAGCAGCAGGACTTCCGGCTGAGAAGGTATGCAAGATCAACGAAGGCCGTCCGAACATTTTAGATAAAATTACCAACGGAGAAGTGGCAATCATCATCAATACCCCGAACGATAAGAAGGGCAGAGGCGATGATAGCTACATCCGTAAGGCAGCTGTAAAGGCGAAGATTCCGTACTTCACCAACATGGCAGCAGCAAAGGCTACCGTACAGGCTCTGAGAAGTATCAAGAAGAACGGACATCTGGAGGTTAAGTCCCTGCAGGAGTTCCATAGCGAGATTCAGTAAATAAAAATAAAAGGGTAAAATCCATTGTTACAAAGTCGTTTCAGTGGATTTTACCGTGACAGTGAATTAATTGAGCTGTTATAGAAAAGAGCGTCTGCCCGGCTGTGAATGCGGGGCTGGCGCTCTTTTAATTGCAGATTAGGAATTTTCTGAACTGAAAATTCCGTATGATATCGTATCGATAGCAGATTTTGCCGATTTTAAATGCGAAGCATCGGCACAATCCCGTTGCTGTGCACGGAATGAGTGAGCAGCAACGAATATGTCAGCTTCGCTGACCAGAATCACGCGCCAAGTCTAACGGACGTTCGGCTTGAAATACGAGATGAAGCAGCCAGGCACCCAGGATGATCGAAAGCACGTACACTGCATTTCCGGCAAAAATTCCAAATTTAGCAGCGATCTGGGAGTACACAATCTGCGTGGTCGCGTAGTACGGCGTGATATAAAACATATCCGCGTTTCCATACGGATGCGAGGTAACATTGATGATGGTTGCGATGACACATCCGACCGCAAATACAGCTGTAGACTGCCAAAATCCTTTGGCGGTTGGTAGCACCATGCGGGAAAAGGCGATGAGCAGTCCGATGAAGATCAGAAGGATATGCCAGATAAATCCATGCAGGGTCAGCGTCCAGTACGGGTGCATCAGACCGGACGGATCGACGAACACCATGACGGCACCGAGCAGGTTGTAATTATACATAAAAGTGCAAAAAATACGTTGATATTTATGCGGAACAAAGGGCAGCAGCAGGCAGAGGTACATCGGCAGGCTGCAGAGCTGGAATGGAAAATACCACCAGTCGTAGTGCCGGTTGTTTTCTATGTAATAGAGAAAAAGCTGTTTGTAGACCTCGGAAAATGCCAGAAAAACACCGCAGGCAAAGAGCAGATGCAGACGGAACGCTTCGGAGCGCGTCCGCAATTTCCATGCGGCAAAGGCAGCGAGCGGGATGCCGATCAGCATAAATACTAAATGAAAGGGAGACCAGACTGCGGGCGGTGTCATGGACCAGGCAGTTAAGGTAAGTAGACGGGAAATCATAAAAAGCCTTCTTTCGTAATAAAACCTAAGGAATGGTTCCGTATCTTGTGAATCAGGTGCGATTTCTTTGTTCCATGGGAAATTGTGTCCTATGAAATAAAAAACGCGAAGCCGATGCCCAGTACAGAGAAAACGGTACAGAATAGTTATAGTACGAAATATTAGATTTGCCAAGAATTAACAACAAGATCTGCCCGTAACTGGAACCGTACAAATTGGAAAAGAATGCATAATCATACAAAACCCTGTAAAAAACAGGAATTCAGGCTTGATTATTTATAAAAATGCGGTATAATGTATTCCTAGATACGGTAATAAAAGTAAGGATATTCGTATTTACTGCATAAAAATACAAAAGCAGCGAATAGAAATGAGGAGGAATTTATTATGAAAAAGAAATTAGCAGCAATCGCTATGGCAACTGCTATGGCAGCATCGTTAGCAGCATGCTCTTCCAAACCGGCAGAGACAACCGCAGCCGCAGAGGAGAATGAGGAGACAACCGCAGAGGCAGCAGAGGGCAGCGAGGCAGCAGAAGCTGGCGACAGCGCATTTGCAGGAAAGACTCTGATTATGTCCACCAACGCTGAGTTCGCACCGTATGAGTACCACGATGGAAATGATATCGTAGGTATCGACGTAGATATTGCAAACGCTATCTGCGAGGATATGGGAGCATCTCTGGAAATCACCGACGTAGCGTTCGATTCTATCATTCCGGAGGTTCAGTCCGGCAAAGCTGATTTCGCAGCAGCAGGCATGACTGTTACCGAGGACCGTCAGACTCAGGTGGATTTTTCTGACACTTACGCAACCGGCGTTCAGTCTGTTATCGTAACAGAGGACAGCGACATCGCATCCCTGGATGATTTAAAGGGCAAGCAGATCGGCGTTCAGCAGGGTACCACCGGAGACCTGTACTCCACCGATGATTTCGGCGAGGAGAGCGTACAGAGATTTTCCAAGGGCGCAGATGCAGTACAGGCACTGTCTACTGGCAAGATCGATGCAGTTATCATTGACAACAAACCGGCACAGGTATTTGTAGACGAGAATGAAGGCTTAAAGCTTCTGGAAACACCGTACGCAGAAGAAGAGTACGCAATTGCAGTTAAGAAGGGCAATACAGAGCTTCTGGACGCTATCAACGCATCCATCGCAAACCTGAAAGAGTCTGGAAAACTGGACGAGATCGTTGCAAAATACATTACCGCTGAATAATTTGACAGAAAAAGCTACATCTGTTTGATTAAGAAAAAGGTTGCTGCAGAATGAAAAAGATGAAATTCGGCAGCAGCCCTTTTTCGGGTCTATATCATTTTACAAGGAGGAAAACGGATTGGAGAAACTCAAGCAGGCCTTATATTTAAACCTGATCAAGGATGACAGGTGGCAGTATTTGACAGGGGGCCTAAAAAATACCCTGATCATCACGTTATTTGCGACCCTGATCGGCATTGCCCTTGGTCTGCTGATTGCGATTGTCCGTGCGACTCACGACAAAACCGGTAAAATGAAATTTTTAAATGGTGTCTGCCAGGTATATCTGACGGTCATCCGGGGAACGCCGGTTGTCATCCAGTTGATGATTTTCTACTACTGTATTTTTGTATCGCGTGTATTTGCCGGCGTCTTTGTCGGTGTGATCGCGTTTGGTCTTAACTCGGCGGCATATGTAGCGGAGATCTTCCGTTCCGGTATCATGTCGATCGACGAGGGACAGATGGAGGCAGGTCGAAGCCTTGGTTTTAACTATGTCCAGACGATGCGTTATATTATTATGCCGCAGGCGTTTAAAAACGTACTTCCGGCGCTCTGCAATGAGTTTGTTGTTCTTCTGAAAGAGACTTCGGTAGCCGGTTACGTGGCGGTGCAGGATCTTACGAAGGGCGGTGATATCATCCGTTCCAGAACGTATGACGCGTGGACACCGCTTCTGATCGTGGCTGCTGTTTATCTGGCGCTGACGATGATCTTCAACCACTTTGCACAGAATCTGGAAAGGAGCCTGAGAAAGAATGAACGATAACGTACAAAACGGAGAAGTGATAATTGACATCAATGACCTTTCCAAGGCGTTCGGTGATTTAAAGGTCCTGACCAATATTTCCACCCAGATACGCAAGGGGGATGTTGTCTGCGTGATCGGACCATCCGGTTCCGGTAAATCCACATTTCTGCGCTGCATGAACCTGCTGGAAACTCCGACCGGCGGACACATCTATTTTGAGGGAACGGATATCACGGATCCGAAGACAAACATTGACAAACTCCGTCAGAAAATGGGAATGGTATTCCAGCAGTTCAACCTGTTCCCGCATATGACGATTCTTGATAATATGACGCTGGCACCGATGAAACTGCTCGGACGCCCGAAGGACGAGGCGGAGACGGAGGCATTGAAACTTCTGGAGCGTGTCGGATTAAAGGAAAAGGCATCCGCCTATCCGGGACAGCTCTCCGGCGGTCAGAAACAGCGTGTGGCGATCGTCCGCGCACTGGCAATGCATCCGGATGTGATGCTCTTTGACGAGCCAACCTCTGCGCTTGACCCGGAGATGGTAGGCGAGGTATTAAACGTAATGCGCCAGCTTGCCGAGGAACACATGACGATGGTCGTGGTTACCCATGAGATGGGCTTCGCCCGCGAGGTGGCAACCCGCGTCATGTTCATGGAGGGCGGTAACTTCATCGAAGAAAACGAACCGAAGGAGTTCTTTGAGCATCCAAAGAGCGAAAGATTGAAGGCATTTTTGAGTAAGGTGCTGTAAGGAAATTTAATATTAGGAAAAGTCCGGTAGGGAGAGAATGTCATAGAACATTTTCTTTCTGCCGGGCTTTTTTTATGCCTGTAATATCTTTATGCGTTTTCTATTATTCATCTGGTTCTTCTAACTTCTGTTTTGAAAAATGTTTATTTGGAAAGAAAAGTTGTTAAAAAAATTGCAAATATGTAAAACCAAATGAAATCTTCCATCGTCTTATTAGTAGAACAGAAGAAAAGGAGGAAGATTCTGAAAAGAAGGCGGAACAGAATGCTGAGACAAAGCTGGAAGAGACGTCGGATACGGAAAAAATGAAGGAGAAGGAGGATAAGCAGAAAGAAGAGAAAGAAAATACAGATGCACTCCAAGAAAAGCTGGATAGTGGGAAACAGGAGAAAAAAGAGAATGCGGTAGAACGGTCGGTTGAAAACATTAGAACCGATAGCGCTGAGGAAGCACTGCCATATGAGCTCGTGATTGTGGAGGCAGAGAAAAAATAAATCTATAATAAAGGGGAAAGAATTGCGGAAAATGGCAGTTCTTTCCCCTTTTATGGTTTTCACACGCCTGTGCCTATCACGTCACCACCCGGTCAATCACCGTCTGCTGTTCCTGACTCGATTTCATCAGGTACCCCCGGGTTGTTTCGATGCTGTCGTGTCCTAACAGATCCGCCAGCAGGGAAATATCGCCGCATTTTTCGATAAAACTCTTGGCAAACCGGTGGCGGAATGCATGTGGATGTACCATTTCCGGTGTCATGTGGTAGGAGAGGGCGATGGTTTTGAGCTGGCTGCGGATGCCGCCTGGAGAGATGGGGGAACCGAAGCGGTTGAGGAAGATGGGACCGTGGGATTTGTGGAGAAAGGAAAGCCATTTGAGGGTATCGGTTCGGAGTGACTGTGGGATGTAGATGCGCCGGACTTTATTTCCTTTGGAATAGATGTCCTTATAGCCGGAGAAAATATCTTCTGCCTGGAACTGAATCACCTCGCTGACCCGGACGCCGGTTGCCGCCATGAAACGGATGAGAAAATAGTAAGTGTACCGTTCATCCCGAAGCAGGCAGCGTTTCAGGTATTCATAATCCGCCTCGCTGATCATGTGATCCAGAGAGGTTTTCTGCTGGATTTTTACCATGGGAAGATGCCCGGGATAGAGCTTTTTAAAATCCAGGTAGGCATTCAAAGCCCGGATCCGCTGGTTGATGGTCTGCGGCTTGTAGTGCTCGAGCAGAAAGATTTTGTATAGCTTTAAATTGGGATAGGTAATGTCACGGTAATAGGTAAAATACTGCCGTACCGCATAAGTGTAAGAGCGGAGTGGCTCATCGGCAAGGTTGCGCGTGAGCAGGTAGCGGGCAAATTCGTCCGCGGCCTTTTGGGCTCTTGCAGGTGCAGCAGCACGCGTTTGACCGGAAAGGCGTGGAATGGCAGCAGAAGTTTGCCTGGATGAGAGGGGGAGAGTGTGCTTGTTATGAGTAGCGTGTGGAAAAATATGATTTTCTATCATTTGTGGCATAATATGTAGGAACCTTCTTTCTGTATCATTGAGAAACGTCCATTGGCACAGAAAGAAAACTCTGCCGAGGCGTGGAACACACCGGAACGGATGAAAGGATGAAATGGCAGAGAAATCAATCCGGAATGCTGCTGGACGTTACAAAAGTCAATTATACAGGATTTAAAAGAAAGCGGAGAAAAAAGTGTCTCCGGTGTCTTTATCATACGGATACATTCTTCGCAGTTTCATCGGTTTCACAGTTGAATTTCTTCATTAATTCCATCAGGCGGCACAGGCACTCGTCCATCGATGCCAGTTCTTCCGGGGTGTAAGCGCGCAGCCCAAACAGGGTGGAAGACAGCATTTCCTGCTTCATCTGGTTCATCATCTCACGGCCGGAATCGCAGATGCGGATGTAGACGCGGCGGCGGTTGGCTGTATCATGGATCCGCTCGACCAGACCGCGTTCCTCAAGAACCTTGATCATATGGGAGAGCTGCTGCTTTGTGATACTCAGCTTGTCCGCCAGCTCAGACATGGTATAGTCCTGATCTGCCCAGCTGTCGAGCGCGATCAGGGCGAAAAATGGAAGCGAGTTGACTTTCATATCATGGCTTGGCTGGTAGTGGCATTTTGCCAGGGAAAGAAAGCCGAGTGCAAACTCCAGGAAGTGGATACCGGTGTTTTTTAAAAGATTTGAATTTTTTTTGCCTGGATTCATAGGAAAACCTCCAAATTTAAATATCAAAGTAATAAAATGCGGTCCATTTCACAAACATAAATTGCAAACAAGGAAACATCAATTTACTTGTACTCTAGCACATCCAGACAAAAAGGTCAACAAATATAAAAAGTAAATAAATATTTACTATTGTGGATTGACAAATAACAAAGAATGCTGTATATGTTAATGTATCACGAAACGATGTGACAGAAACACAGAAACCATCTGTCACAGACTCACAATAAGGAGAACAATCTATGGTAGAGAACACGAACGGCGGCGGAAAGCAGCCGCCCAGAAAATCATTTTTATATTATTATGGATTGGTTATGCTGATTGTCATGCTGTTAAATATTTTCCTCTTTCCATCTATGATGGATCGGACGCAGCAGGTGCGGTTTGACCAGTTCAGCGATCAGTTGAAGGAAGATAATGTCGATGAAGTGTATGTGACGACGAACAATGAGATCGTTTATACGCTGAAAAATGACAATAAAAACACAGCGTGGAATGTCACCTACAAAACCGGCGAGATTCCGGGTGTCAATCTGTACGATCTGCTGGATGGTAAGGATGTGAAATACAGTGCGGAGATCAACACACAGGCATCCCCGCTGCTGAATTTCCTGCTGACCTGGATCCTGCCGCTGATTCTCTTTGTGGGAATCGGACAGCTCATGGGACGTTCGTTGATGAAACGGATGGGTGGCGGACCTGGCAACGCAATGACGTTTGGCAAGTCGAATGCGAAGATTTATGCAGAATCCGAGACGGGTATCACATTTGCAGATGTGGCTGGCGAGGAAGAGGCGAAGGATGCATTAAAAGAGATTGTCGATTTCCTGCATAAGCCGGAAAAATACTCGGAGATCGGTGCGGTGCTGCCGAAGGGCGCCCTGTTAGTCGGACCTCCAGGAACCGGTAAAACGATGCTGGCGAAGGCTGTTGCCGGGGAAGCACACGTTCCGTTCTTCTCGATCTCCGGTTCGGAATTTGTTGAGATGTTTGTCGGCATGGGTGCGGCGAAGGTGCGTGATTTATTTAAACAGGCCAATGAAAAAGCGCCGTGTATCGTATTTATCGACGAGATCGATACGATTGGTAAGAAGCGTGACGGCGCCGGCATGGGCGGCAATGACGAGCGCGAGCAGACGCTGAACCAGCTTCTGACTGAGATGGATGGTTTTGACGGTAAGAAGGGTGTTGTCATTCTGGCGGCGACCAACCGTCCGGAATCCCTCGATCCGGCTCTGCTTCGTCCGGGACGTTTTGACCGCCGGATTCCGGTAGAGCTGCCGGATCTGAAAGGCCGTGAGGCAATTCTGAAAGTCCATGGCAAAAAGGTTAAAGTGGATGAGAGTGTGGATTACAATGAGATCGCCCGTGCCACCAACGGTGCGAGCGGCGCGGAGCTGGCAAACATTGTCAATGAGGCGGCGCTGCGGGCAGTACGGATGGGACGAAAAACCGTGTCCCAGCAGGATCTGGAAGAGAGTGTCGAGACGGTTATTGCCGGATATCAGAAGAAGGATGCCGGTGTTTCCGGGGATGAGAAGAAGATTGTCTCCTACCATGAGATCGGTCATGCGCTGGTAGCGGCGCTGCAGACGCACTCGGCTCCGGTCCACAAGATCACGATTGTGCCGCGAACCTCCGGGGCACTCGGATATACGATGCAGGTGGAGGCGGATCAGCGCTTCCTGATGAGCAGGGAAGAGGCGTTCAACAAGATCGTGACACTGACCGGCGGCCGTGCGGCGGAGGAGCTGATCTTCCATTCTATCACGACAGGGGCTTCGAATGATATCGAACAGGCAACCAAGATTGCCCGTGCGATGGTGACGCGTTACGGCATGAGTGACCATTTCGGCATGGTAGCGCTCGAGACGGTCAACAACGCCTACTTAGGCGGCGATACTTCCCTGGCTTGTTCGGCAGAGACGGCGGCGAGGGTCGATGAGGAAGTGATTGCGCTGGTAAAGAGCGCGTATGAGAAAGCGAAAGCTATTCTTTCCGGGCATGAGGATAAGCTTCATGAGCTGGCAGACTATCTTCTGGATAAGGAGACGATCACCGGTGAGGAGTTTATGAAGATTCTGGAAGAGAAAAAGGAAGAGGGCAATGAGAACGCAGAGGCGTAATCAATGGTTTGTCATTTATAGCGATTATAGTTAGCAGAGTCAGAAAGGCAGATGTCAGGCATTTAAAGTGAGGTGCCGAGCATCTGCTTTTTAATTTCTTTTATATATTTAAGGAAGAAATAAAAGATATGTTTTTGAGATCAATCTGGCAGAATGCAACCGCAAACACCAGAACATGAAAATGGGGTTGAAATTTTATATATTAGTAAAAATAAAATATATGGACCATTACATAAGAAATTCTAATAGAATCATATTAATAAATATCACAGTAAAAATTATGTAAATTCCTTGAAAACCGTCTGTAAATATGCAATAATATTTCCTGTATCGATCCAAATTTTCAAGAATGCGGTTTTATTTTCGGATTTCAGGTTCTGCGAGGGAATTCTGACAAACGATGAGAAAGGGAGAGAACCGCATTCGCAGGCATTCTTAGGAGGAAATGTTATGAGAAAAGTAGTAAGCGTGTTACTGAGCGCTGCCATGGCGCTGTCCCTGTGTGCCGGCTGTTCTTCTTCGTCTTCTGATACAGCAGATACGAAGGCAGCGGAGGAGAAGGGAACTAACGCGGCAGACACAGAAGCAGGCGAGGCAGCAGAGGGCGTGATGCCGGCAGTTGCTAAAGAGGATCTGAAGGTCGGAGTGATTCATATTGGAAATCCGGCGGATGGTTCCGGTTACAGCTATACGCATGATCAGGGTATCGTAGCGATGCAGAAAGCCGTTGGTCTGGAGGATGATCAGATTATCCGCAAGAACAACGTAGCGGACGATGATCAGACTGCCATCGAGACAGCAATGCGCGAGTGTGTCGAGGAAGGATGCCAGATTATCTTCGCGACAAGCTGGGGCTACATGGATGCATGCGAGGCACTGGCAGAAGAATATCCGGACGTTATCTTCTCCCATGCAACCGGCTACAAATCCAACGGTGTGAACTTTAACAATTATTTTGGACGGATTTATCAGTCCCGTTACCTCACTGGTATCGCGGCTGGTTTAAAGACAGAGAGCAATAAGATCGGTTATGTCGGCGCCTGGGGCAAGGACAATGCCGAGGTTACCGGCGGATGTGACGCATTTGCAATGGGTGTATATTCTGTAAACCCGGATGCAACCGTTTACATCAAGACCACCAACAGCTGGTACGATCCGGAAGGTGAGAAACAGGCAGCCGTAGCCCTGATCAACGAGGGCTGTGATGTCATTGGACAGCACTGCGATACACCGAACCCGCAGCTGGCAGCTGAGGAAGCTGGCGTATTTGGTGTTGGTTACAACTCTGATATGAGCAAGGATGCTCCGAAGGCAGTTCTGACCTCCACCGTTTGGAACTGGGGCGCTTACTATACCAAAGCTGTACAGGATCTGATTGATGGTACATGGACAGGCGAGAACTACTTCGGCGGTCTGGAGGAAGGTCTGGTAGACATTTCCCCGTTATCTGACCTGTGCGTAGATGGTACGCAGGAAAAGATCGATGAGGCACGTGCGCAGATCGAGTCTGGCGACTGGGATGTATTTGACGGCGTGATCGAGTGCAACGACGGAACCACCGTTGGCACCGAGGGCGAGCATATGTCTGATGCAGATATCACAGGCAATATTCACTGGTACTTCAAGAACATCGTAGAGAAATAATCACGGAATTATATACCTGGAAGCGATGCTGAAACAGGTTCGGAAACGCTTCCGGGTGTTGCAGATTCCAAGAGTATATAACAGATAAAAGGAGGCAGCTTCAAATGGATCCAATTTCATTTGCGGCACCTCTTTTTTCTTTTTTTAGGAAATTGATTAAAAAATTGGTTAAATATTCATTTGAGGTGACGATATGACAGAACAGTATGCCATTGAGTGTAGGCAGATCACGAAAGTATTCGGAAGCGTCGTGGCGAACGATAAGATTGATCTGACCGTCCGGTACGGCGAGATTATGGCACTTTTGGGAGAAAATGGTTCCGGTAAGACAACGCTCATGAACATGCTTTCCGGTATCTACCACCCAGATGCCGGTTCGATTCTGGTTGGAGGAAAAGAAGTCTCCATAAATTCGCCGGTAGATTCGAGAAATTTAGGAATAGGTATGATTCATCAGCATTTCAAACTGGTGGATGTGTTCAGTGCGATGGATAATATCGTGCTGGGAACCAAGGGAAAACGGCTGGGAAGAAAGGCGTTGCGGGAAAAAATTGAAGCGCTTGGACAGTCATTTGGACTTGAAATTGAACCGGAGAAAAAGGTCTACGACATGTCGGTCAGCGAGAAGCAGACGGTCGAGATCCTGAAGGTATTATATAGAGGCGCCCAGATCCTGATTCTGGACGAGCCGACGGCAGTCCTGACGCCGCAGGAGACGGAGCGGCTGTTTAAAATCCTGCGCCGGATGCGGGAACAGGGCTGTGCGATTATTATTATTACCCATAAATTAAATGAGGTCCTTTCTATCAGTGACCGTGTCACGATTCTGCGAAAAGGAAAGAGCATCGAGACGGTAGAAACCGCCGGATGTGATGAGAAGAAACTTACGGAGCTTATGGTTGGACGACCAATCAGCCTGAATATCGAGCGCCCGGAGATGGAGAAGAGAGAGACTATTTTGAAGATTGTCGATCTGACCGTCGATAAGAGTGACGGCGGCGTGGCGCTGGATGATATTTCTTTTGAGATTAAAACAGGCGAGATTCTGGGCGTTGCCGGTGTTGCCGGAAGCGGCCAGAAAGAACTCTGCGAGACGCTGACCGGGTTGATGGACGCGAAAAAGGGCGCTATTTTGTACCGTAAGGAAAATATCATCGGTAAGACTCCGGCGGAGATCATCCGCCTCGGAATCAGCATGAGTTTCGTGCCGGAGGATCGTCTCGGCATGGGACTGGTTGCTTCAATGGGTATGGTTGATAATATGCTGCTCAAGTCCTATTCGGAAGGGAAAGGATTGTTTGTAGACCGGAAACCGGCGAGGGAGATGGCAGAACGCCTGATCGGAGAACTGGGAATCGTGACGCCGGGCGTTGATACGCCGGTGCGTATGATGTCGGGGGGCAATGTCCAGAAGGTACTTTTGGGACGTGAGATTGAGTCGAGCCCGCAGGTGCTGATCACGGCTTACCCGGTGCGAGGGCTTGATATTAATTCTTCCTATCTGATTTACGACCTCCTGAACCAGCAGAAGAAAAAGGGCGTGGCGGTTGTCTATATCGGCGAGGATCTGGATGTGCTTCTGGAGCTTTCAGACAGGATCATGGTACTCTGCCATGGAAAGATCACGGGTATCGTGGATGCGAAGAAGCTCACGAAAGAACAGCTGGGACTGATGATGACCGGTACTGAGGCGGGCGAGCTGGGGCTGGATAAGAGTATGGCATCCGAAAAGAAGGAGGAACAGGCATGAAAGAACCGTGGATCCGTGTTGTAAAAAAGGCGGAACTTGGAAAAAGAGAAACATTGATCCTCCGTCTGGAGGCGATCGTGCTGGCTCTGGTGGCAGGTGGATTCTTTATCCTGCTGATTGGGCAGAATCCATTTGTCATTTATCAGACGATTGTAACCGGAGCGCTGCGAAGCGAGATGGCGATACAGGCGACGGTCAAAATCATGATTCCACTTTTAATTGCGTCGCTGGGTGTGACGCTGGCATTTAAAATGAAATTCTGGAACATCGGAGCCGAGGGACAGATCATTATGGGCGGTATTTTTGCCTCGTATTTTGCACTGTTCCATGCGAACTGGAATCACTGGCTGCTGGTGATCGTGATGTTTCTGGCAGGCGCGATCGGCGGAGGTCTGTGGGGACTCATTCCGGCGTGGTTTAAGACCCGGTATGATACGAACGAGACGCTGTTTACGCTGATGTTAAACTATATCGCGCTGAATGTCATCGTATTTTTGAGAGAGGGCGCATGGCGTGACCCAGGTTCCCAGGGATATGCGAAGATTGCCCGTTTCAATAAGAATGCGGCGCTCGATAAGGTGTTCGGCATCCAGTTTGGCTGGGTGATTGCGCTGATTCTTGTGGTAGTGATAGCGGTTTACTTAAATCGTTCCAAGCAGGGATATGAGATCAGCGTCGTGGGAGAGAGCCAGGAGACAGCCCGCTATGCCGGCATGAATGTAAAAAAAGTGGTTCTGCGGACGATGTTTCTGTCCGGCGCTGTCTGCGGCATCGGCGGCATGGTGCAGGCGACCGGTTCGGATGTCACGCTGACGACGGCAGTTGCCGGAGGTGTCGGATTTACGGCGATCATCGTGGCATGGCTGGCACAGTTAAATCCGCCGGTGATTCTGCTGGTTACCTTTTTGTTCAGTGTGCTGGAAAAAGGAAGCAGCGTAGTTCAGTCTTCATTCGGATTGTCCTCGGACTGCGCGGATGTGCTGCAGGGAATCATCCTGTTCTTCATTCTGGGATGTGAACTGTTTATACGGTATCAATTTGTATTTCGCGGAAAAGGAGGTACACGCGCATGAGCAGCGAGATTGTAATTAAATTTCTGGTGGCGGCTGTATTGGCGGGTACGCCTTTCCTGTTTGGCACGGTTGGCGAAATTTTGAGTGAGAAGGTCGGACACCTGAATCTGGGGGTCGAGGGCATGATGTCGATTGGCGCGTGCGCCGGATTCATGGTCGGCTATCAGACGGATAACTTTGTTGCGGCGCTGTTAGCTGCGGCGGTGGCTGGAATGCTGTCGGCATTGATTTACGGTGTTTTGACTGTCACATTTATGGCAAATCAGAACGTAACGGGATTGACCCTGACGATTTTCGGCGTCGGATTAGCCAATTTTATCGGCGTCTTTATGCTGGAAAAATCAGAGAATGGCACCCTGAAACTTCCGGATGCGGTGACGGCACAGATGCGTAACATCCACATCCCGGGACTCAGTGATCTGCCGGTGGTCGGAGAATTATTATTTTCCTATAACCCGTTCGTTTATCTTGGAATCATCATCGCGATTGTGGCGAGTTTCTACTTATACAAAACACAGGTTGGTTTAAATGTGCAGGCGATCGGAGAAAATCCGGGCGCAGCAGATGCGGCAGGTATCGAAGTTACAAAGTGGAGATACATTAATATCCTGCTATCCGGTGCGATCTGCGGTATCGGCGGCGCATATTGCTCGATGATCATCAACGGCGGCGTGTGGCTGCGCGACAGCGTCGGCGGTCTTGGCTGGATTTCCGTTGCCCTCGTTATCTTCGCGGCGTGGAAGCCGATCAATGTTATTTACGGTTCCTTTATTTTCGGGGCGCTGCGCGTGCTGAAATACTATGTGCCGAAAAACACGTATGCGATTCCGACGGCATTTTTCGATGCCCTTCCGTTCATTATCACCGCATTGGTGCTGGTGATCGCGTCGATGCGTAAGAATAAAGGGGCACATATCCCGGCGCATCTGGGCGAGAATTATTTCCGGGAGGAACGGTAGGAAAATGAAGGGGAACTTATAGGATTTGTGGGAGGGCTGCAAAAAGTAGTCACATGAAATAATAAGGGAAGCCCTTGATAGGTGATGTCAGATGGCGGCTTGAGATGATAGGACGACATCAGAAATGATATAGAAATAATAGAAAAGACGGTTGTTTGTCAAAGATTTTAAAGGGATAGAACAGAAAGATCGGACGAAAACCGTCTTTTTCTGTTTGAAATGGAAGGAAAGGTTATAAAACGATGTGGCAGGTTCGGAAATTCAGAAGATAAAAGGAAGAATTTGAAAAATGAATTTCGGACATAGAAAGGCTGATGGGAGGAAAATCTATGGTTGCATCGAAACAGATTGCAGAAAATTATGTGGAGACGGGCAGAAAAAAGGCGGAACTTCCGGTGTCTCATATGCTGATACTCGGCTTTTTCGCCGGAATGTTCATCGCGCTGGCAGGCGCGGGGGCTTCGGTTGCCTCGGCAGCAATGACAAATGCCTCGGCATCGCGGATTGCTTCGGCACTCGTATTCCCTGCAGGATTGGCGCTGGTGGTCTGCACCGGGGCGGAACTTTTCACTGGGAACTGCCTGATGACGATCTCGGCGCTGCAGAAACGGATTTCCGTGGGCGGGTTGTTTAAAAATCTTCTGTTTGTCTATCTGGGAAATCTGATTGGCGCGATCTTTGTGGCGGTTTTATTTGTCTACGGGCATATTCCAAGCCTGTACGGCGGCGATCTGGCGCAGGTTCTTCTGAATACAGCCGTTTCCAAGGTGACCCTGACTCTGCCGGAGGTGCTGTGCCGTGCGATCCTCTGTAATGTGCTGGTTTGTATTGCAGTCTGGGCGGCGATGAGCTCCGAGCAGGTATCTGGCAAAATTCTGGCGCTTTATCCGCCGGTGGCGATTTTCATTCTCTGCGGCTTCGAGCATTGCATCGCCAATATGTTTTACATCCCGGCGGGGCTGATGA
>NZ_FR895105.1:24070-29802 GCF_000434655.1 Clostridium sp. CAG:43
TGGGCGAGTACGGTCTGGCAGCGGAAGGGCTGACGATCGGAACCTTTATTCTCAATAATCTGATTCCGGCTACGATCGGAAATATGATCGGCGGGATGCTGGTGATTGGAGGCGGGTACTGGCTGGTGTATCTTCGGGGAACGAAAAATCGTGAAATAAAATGAATGCGTGAAAAAATGAAATAGGGCGAAAGGGTATTTTTGTCTGGTCTCCATGCTAGGTTTGGAGTCGGGCGGAGGTGCCCTTTTTGTATTAGAATTGATGAAAAGTTTGACTTCTATTCCTAAGGAATCTCTATGTTTAGCTGATTCAATTTTATCAAACAGAACAAATGTTTGCAAAGACTATTGGAATGTGTTATACTAAGCATAATTACAGGGAAGACTGTGACTATAATGACTATAAAATAAGTCAGCAGCGACATGATAAAACAGAGCAGAGTCAATGATAATTGAGGTACAGATATGGCGAAGCAATATATAAAGATACGAGGTGCCAATGAGCACAATCTGAAAAACATTTCCATTGATATTCCGAGAAACGAGCTGGTCGTCCTGACCGGACTTTCTGGTTCGGGTAAATCATCTCTGGCATTTGACACGATCTATGCCGAAGGGCAGCGGCGGTATATGGAGTCCCTGTCGTCCTATGCGCGTCAGTTCTTAGGTCAGATGGAAAAGCCGGACGTCGAGAGCATCGAGGGCTTGTCCCCGGCGATCTCTATCGACCAGAAATCGACGAACCGGAATCCGCGTTCGACGGTCGGCACAGTGACGGAGATCTATGATTATATGCGTCTTTTGTACGCACGGATCGGTATTCCGCATTGCCCGAAGTGCGGTCGTGAGATCCGCCGTCAGACGGTCGATCAGATGGTTGACCAGATCATGGCGCTGCCAGAGCGCACGAAGATCCAGCTTCTTGCCCCGGTCGTGCGCGGGCGGAAAGGACGCCACGAGAAAGTGCTGGAGCAGGCAAAGAAGAGCGGCTATGTCCGTGTGCGGGTGGACGGCAGCTTATACGAGCTTTCCGAGGAGATCACGCTGGATAAAAATATCAAGCACAATATTGAGATTGTGGTCGATCGCCTGGTGGTCAAGCCGGGGATTGAGAAACGCCTTTCGGATTCGATTGAAACGGTCATGGGTCTCTCCAATGGTCTGATGCTGACCGATACGGCGGTGCGGGATGAAAACGGCGAAGAAAAGCACGATACCCTGACGTTCAGCCAGAATTTTTCCTGCCCGGACTGCGGTATCAGCGTGGATGAGGTCGAGCCGCGCAGCTTCTCTTTCAACAACCCATTTGGTGCGTGCCCGGACTGCTTCGGTCTGGGATATAAGATGGAGTTTGACGAGGATCTGATGATTCCAGACAAGAGCCTGAGCATCAATCAGGGTGCGATCACGGCGATGGGATGGCAGTCCTGCACGGACAAAACGAGCTTTTCCGGCGCGATCTTAAATGCATTGGCAAAAGAATACGATTTCAGTCTGGATACCCCGTTTGAAGATTATCCGAAGGAGATCCATGATATTTTAATTTACGGAACCGGCGGCAAGATTGTGAAGGTGTATTACCGTGGACAGCGTGGCGAGGGAATTTATGATATTGCCTTTGAGGGGCTGATTCAGAGCATGAACCGCAAATACCGTGAGACGTTCTCTGATTCAATGAAGGCGGAATATGAGACATTTATGCGGATCACGCCGTGTCCAGCCTGCAAGGGGCAGCGATTAAAGAAGGAATCTCTGGCAGTCACGGTTGGCGGGAAAAATATTTTCGAGGCGACCGATATGTCGATCGTCAAATTCCGCGAATTTATCGATGCGCTGGAGCTGACGCCGATGCAGCAGGCGATTGGTGCGCCGATTTTGAAAGAGATTCGGGCGAGGATCAGCTTCCTTATCAATGTCGGTCTGGAATACCTTTCCCTGTCGCGTGCGACTGGCACGCTGTCCGGCGGCGAGGCGCAGCGAATCCGTCTGGCAACCCAGATCGGCTCCGGTCTGGTCGGTGTGGCATATATTCTGGACGAGCCGAGTATCGGACTTCACCAGCGGGACAACGACAAGCTTCTGGATACCCTGAAACACCTGCGGGATCTGGGAAATTCAGTTCTGGTGGTTGAGCATGACGAGGATACGATGCGCGCGGCAGACTGTATCGTGGACATCGGTCCGGGCGCGGGCGAACACGGCGGCGAGGTCGTGGCGATAGGCACAGCGGAAGAGATCATGAAAAATGAAAAATCGATCACCGGCGCATATTTGAGCGGGCGCATTCAGATTCCGGTGCCGTCCGAGCGGAGAAAACCAGCCGGCTGGCTGACGGTGAAAGGCGCAGCAGAAAATAATCTTAAAAATATCGACGTCAAATTCCCGCTGGGCGTGATGACCTGCGTCACCGGCGTTTCCGGTTCGGGAAAGAGCTCACTTGTCAATGAGATTCTTTATAAAGCGCTGGCAAAGAAGCTGAACCGAGCACACACGATTCCGGGAAAACATAAATCCATCGAGGGCGTCGAGCAGCTCGATAAGATTATCGCGATCGACCAGTCTCCGATCGGGCGGACGCCGCGTTCCAATCCGGCAACCTATACGGGGGCATTTGATCTGATCCGGGATCTGTTTGCGGCATCTACGGATGCCAAGGCAAAAGGCTACAATAAAGGACGTTTCAGCTTCAATAAAAAAGGCGGGCGCTGTGAGGCGTGCTCCGGCGACGGCATCATCAAGATCGAGATGCATTTCCTGCCGGATATCTATGTGCCGTGTGAGGTCTGCGGCGGCAAGCGCTATAACCGGGAAACGCTGGAGGTCAAATATAAAGGGAAAAGCATCTATGATGTCCTCAATATGACGGTCGAGGAGGCGATGAAATTCTTCGAAAATGTGCCCTCCATACACCGGAAGATTGCGACACTCTACGATGTAGGACTTTCCTATATCCGCCTGGGACAGCCGTCCACCGAGCTGTCCGGCGGTGAGGCACAGCGAATCAAGCTGGCGACGGAGCTGAGCAAGCGTGGAACCGGCAAGACGATCTATATTCTGGACGAACCGACTACGGGACTTCATTTTGCCGATGTACACCGTCTGATTGAGATATTAAGACGTTTGTCGGATGGTGGAAATACCGTGGTTGTCATTGAGCATAACCTGGATGTCATCAAAACTGCTGACTACCTGATCGACATCGGACCGGAAGGCGGCGAGGGCGGCGGAACCGTGATTGCGAAAGGAACACCGGAAGAGGTGGCAGCGACGCCGGGATCGTATACGGGGAAGTATGTGAAGAAATATTTAAATGTTTAGGACAATAAGCGGGAATCCTCGGCGATTCAATTACCGAGATGAAAGTGCAGGGTGTGCATATCTGCACAATGCAAATAGTATAATAATTCTCATCCTTTGCTCTCAGTTGAGAAGCCCCACCTCTTTAGGTGGCGAGTAATAACAAATTTGTCTCAGTGGGAGTTAGGTCTCCGATTGAGGTAAACGCTCCGCGATGATGCGCAGTGATTCTGCATAGAATATGCATTTTTACTTGTGGATAGGAATTTTCTGCACTGAAAATTCCGTACGATATCATACTGATAGCGGATTTTGCCGATGCTTCGCTGACCAGAATCACGCGCCAAGTCTCACGGATGTTCGACTTGAATTGAATCGAAAAGCATTTTTCTGGAAAAAGTGCCTGAAAATACCGTAAAAATGGCTTGTCTTTAATTGCCGGGTATTTTATAATAAAAGTTACAGGAATTGACAGGAAGAGAACGTGGTATAGCTGCTGAACAGATTGCGACCGGTTATTTTTCGATTGGCGGCGATGGGGCTGGAACGGAGTGATTACCTGCGGCAGCAGTATGACTGTTACAGTTCACATGTTGTGCAAGCGTGTGACCATAAATCCTGGAAGTTGATTCGAAGCTACAAGTTGATGAAGTACGGATCGCAGCATAAAATTATAGGAGGAATACTCGTGGAGAAAGAGATGATCATTGTACTGGACTTTGGCGGACAGTACAATCAGTTGATTGCCAGAAGAGTAAGAGAGTGTAACGTATATTGTGAGGTTCATCCTTACACCCTGCCGCTGGAAAAAATCAAAGAGATGAACCCGAAGGGTATCATTTTCACCGGCGGACCGAACAGTGTATACAAGGAGGAATCTCCGAGATGTTCAAAGGAAATCTTTGATCTGGGAATCCCGGTACTGGGTATCTGCTATGGCGCACAGCTGATGTCCTATCTGTTAGGTGGCGAGGTTGCCACAGCACCGGTCAGCGAATACGGAAAGACTGAGGTAGAGGTAGACACAACATCTAAGCTGTATGAGGGTGTATCCCCGAAGACCATATGCTGGATGAGCCATACTGACTATATTTCCAAGATGCCGGAAGGTTTCCGTGTGACAGCCCATACTCCGGTCTGCCCGATTGCAGGTATGGAAAATGAAGAAAAAGGCTGGTACGGCATCCAGGCACATCCGGAGGTACTTCATACACAGGAAGGCTCCAAGATGCTGCATAACTTCGTATACAGTGTCTGCCATTGTGCAGGTGACTGGAAGATGGATGCGTTCGTAGAGAAATCCATCGAAGAAATCCGTAAAAAAGTAGGAAATGGTCGTGCCCTTCTGGCTCTGTCCGGCGGTGTAGACTCTTCCGTAGCAGGCGTCCTGATGGCGAAAGCGATCGGCGACCAGCTGACCTGCGTATTCGTCGATCACGGTCTGCTTCGTAAAAACGAGGGTGACGAGGTAGAGGCAGTATTTGGTCCGAACGGTCCGTACAAGCTGAACTTCATCCGTGTCAATGCACAGCAGCGTTTCTACGACAAGCTGGCAGGTGTAACCGATCCGGAGCGCAAGCGTAAGATCATCGGCGAAGAGTTCATCCGCGTATTTGAGGAAGAAGCAAAGAAGATTGGCAAAGTAGATTACTTCGTACAGGGTACGATTTACCCGGATGTGATTGAGTCCGGTCTTGGAAAATCCGCTGTTATCAAGTCCCACCACAATGTAGGCGGACTTCCGGAACACGTAGATTTCAAGGAGATCATCGAGCCGCTGCGTATGCTGTTTAAAGATGAGGTCCGCCGCGCCGGTCTGGAGCTTGGTATTCCGGAAAATCTGGTATACCGTCAGCCGTTCCCGGGTCCGGGACTTGGCGTTCGTATCATCGGTGAGGTAACCGCAGAGAAGGTACGCATCGTACAGGATGCAGACGCTATCTACCGCGAGGAGATCGCAAAAGCAGGTATCGATCGCACACTCGGTCAGTACTTCGCAGCCCTGACCAATATGCGTTCCGTAGGCTGCATGGGCGATGTCAGAACCTATGACTATGCCATCGCACTTCGTGCCGTCCTCACATCCGACTTCATGACCGCAGAATCCGCAGAACTTCCGTGGGAAGTACTTGGAAAAGTCACAAGCCGAATTGTCAATGAGGTAAAAGGTGTAAACCGCGTACTGTATGATTGTACGGGGAAACCGCCGGCTACGATTGAGTTTGAATAAATCGAGTTGCTTAAAAAAGCCAGTGTTTATGCGGGTTTCAGCGATTTCGATTAGTCTTTTGATAACAAATTGATAACAGTCATAGCAAGTGCCATTATTCTTGTTATCCAGTGGTTTATGGGTAACGGAACAATTAACAGGTGGCTTGCAGACTAAAGTTCGGAGCTTGGCTCTGAACAAATTCCATATTATAAACTAAGCCCTTA
>NZ_FR895106.1:0-130 GCF_000434655.1 Clostridium sp. CAG:43
CGCCGCACCTATTCCTTAAACTTTTCCAAAATATTCCTAACTTCATCCACATCTATCTTCATCTGTTCTGCAATCTGGTTTTCTGTATATTTATCTCGATATAATCTATAAATTCCAAACACCCGTTTCT
>NZ_FR895106.1:164-12286 GCF_000434655.1 Clostridium sp. CAG:43
TCTGCCCTTCCCTTAATCCTTCCTTCTTACCTTCCGCATACTCTGCCTTCCGAATCAATTCCTTTTCCCGTTTCTCATCATATTCGAAAATACACACCTCTATCGCCTCCGTTCGATTCTTTCTCAGGAAATCAGCCAGTATATTTTCCTCAATACATTCCGTCACAGCCTGCTCTGCCGCCCGGTTTATGTCCTTATACTCTGCCGCATATTTACGAATCTTGTCAACCAGAAGCATATACTCTTTCAACAGGCAGCAAGTTTCCAGAATCCTCTGTTTTTTATCCAGATTAATATTCAATACCTTCACTATCAATTCCAGCTCTGGTTCATCTTCCTTCTGGCAGAATGAATGTGACAATTTCAGAACACTTTCCGCTTCCCGCTCCTCTTCTCCATTGTAAAATACAACAAAGTGTGGGGTCGGCAATTCCACCAGCGTTGACGCATACAGCGTTTGATTCCGAATGAGCATCTGGTATTCTTTCGTCACATAAATCAGAAAACGCAGCGGCATATTCGGATTCCAGGTTGACTGGTGTTCATACAAATTCAACTGCATATCCAGTAAAAATGCCTGGTCATTTTTCATATTCATATAAACCGCATTTTCCAGCGTCACGATCTCCAACGCTTTTGCATCCGTATAATGTGAATGATTTACCGCATTATACAGACTCAACAGATTCTCCCTTGTACTGAAAATCATCCGAAACAACGTATCCTTGTGATCCCGCCTTACTTTTACAGAATTCCTATTTCTCATTCATTCTCCCTTCTGACAGGAGAATTTCATTTCTTCATCATCCATCGAAAATCTCCTGCTCTTTAATTGTTGTCAACTTGGGTAAGCATAAGATTTTCTTAGATTAATTTAGAACATTAGATACATTTGAATAGTTGATAAAGAAAAATATATGCTTGATAGGATAAATGTATCATATTCCCAAAAAGGATGCAAGAGAAATCCTCAATCATACATCAAAATTTGCAAATATTCATTTAGCACATCAGGAATACTCCTCTCTCGAAAAGCACCCCTGATCCATTTTTACTCATATTCCGTATTTTTCTTCTTCCCGGAGATCCCTGCCATCACAATAATAAACCAGAAAAATGGCTGTCTGCAGTTCATCAACGTAAAACTTTCCGCCAGCAGTGCCAGCACTGCCGCCCGCTGTGCCCGGTCGCAGCGAATCACATTTCTTCCAATCCAGTACACCAAAAAGGTAGTCGGAATCAATCCATACGAAAACCAGACATCAAAAAAGCTGGAATGAATCTCGTTGACATGAAACACATCAAAAACACCCAGACTCAAAAGTGCCTCAAATCCATCATATGGAATAAACCGCTCAAAAAATCCCTCTCCGGCTCCGTATAACAGATACTGCGGTTCTAACACCAGTCGTTCTGCGCTTCGATCATAAAGTAAATCATAGATATTTCCATTCGCCAGCTTCCATATCTTCTGTTGAATCCGCGAAAGAAGTGTATAATCCGTCTGAGAAACATCAAAATCCGCTCCCGGCAAAATCAAATACACGCCGACTGTCAGCAACACCAAAAATGCGGCACCGCCAAACCACCAAACTTTCTTTTGCTTCGAATGACAACATTTATCCCAGAAAAACTGCCCGGTCAGTACGCCAACGAACACCAGCATCATGATAAAAATGAAAAATGCGAACTGATTCGGGTCGTTAAAAGTTCCCATAAAACGTGATCCGCCCCAGGTTTCATAAAAATATCTGCCACGACCAGAAACAAGTAGCAACACCTGGAAAATCAAGTTGATGCGTCACATCCAGCAAAGTCCGTTCATGAACGACTCCGAATATAAAGTTCGAAATGTCCAGATCAAAAATGCTGAATATATCCAATACAGCGTATGTAAAGGAAAACTTCTATTCAATGTCCGAATAAAATAGACTCCATTAATAATTATCGCAAATATCAAGAAGATGAGCCAAGGGAAATCTTCTTGGTACAAAACTTTTCTGCTGTTCTTTCGGACAGCACATAATGTAAGGAGCCCAGAAGCGGTGAAGAAAAAAGCGACTATTCCGATGCTAGCGCTAGAAAACAAATAAAATTGTTTTATAAAAGCTGCAGCATAGAATAATATTTTTAATACTATTTTATCTCAAAGATTTCGCAGAACAAGGTATTCTGCGAATTTTTTTCTTTTCGAATTTTGCAGAACAATCTATAATATTGCGATTCCCGCATTCAAACGCTTCCTAATGCGTTTTTTGTTTCATAGGACGCAATTTTCTATGAAACAAGAAGCAAAAAAAACAGCACCCTGTGTATTTTCTTTTTGAAATACACAGGATGCTGTTTTTTTTAGTCCAACGGATCAATCTCAATCATCCCGCTTGATTCCGCCCGGATTTTTCACAATTTATTTCATAACAATATTCACAATCCGTCCCGGAACGTAAATTTCTTTTACGATATTTCCAGTCAGCTTGTCCTTGATAGCCTCTTTACCAGCGGCGATAGCATCTTCTTTGGAAATGTCTGCCGGTACGGTGATGGTCGCACGGACTCTGCCGTTGATCTGAACAGCTACCTCTTTCTCGTCATCCTTCATCTTCTCTGCGTCGCACTCCGGCCAGGAAGCGTGGAAGACGCTGTCGGTGCCGCCGAGCTCCTGCCACAGCTCTTCGCCCAGATGCGGTGCGAACGGTGCCAGCAGGATAGTGAATGTCTTGAGGGTTTCTTTGTCGATGCCGCCCTCTTTCTTCGCCAGATCGATGAGCTTGTTGTTGTACTCCATGAAACCGGAGATAACGGTATTCAGACTGAACTGCTCGAAACGCTGCTCGATGTCGAATACCAGTTTGTGGCGCAGTTTAACCATTTCCTTGGTCTCTTTGATGTCTTTGTCCTTGCTGGTCATAACCAGGTTGTAGAAACGGTTCAGGAAACGGGATACGCCCTCGATACCGCGGTCATCCCACTCTGCATCCAGTTCCGGCGGTCCTACGAAAAGCTCATAGAGACGCAGGGAATCGCAGCCGTAGTCGCGTACCAGATCGTCCGGGGATACGACATTTCCTTTCGACTTACTCATCTTGATACCATTCTTACCGGTGATCATACCCTGGTTGAACAGCTTCTTGAACGGCTCGTCGAAGTCAATGACACCGATATCGCACAGGAACTTGGTATAGAAACGGGAATACAGCAGATGCAGTACTGCATGTTCAACACCGCCGATGTACATATCAACCGGCAGATATTTGTCTGCTTTCTCACGGGATACCAGTTCTTTATCGTTCTTGTTATCTACATAGCGCAGGAAGTACCAGGAAGATCCGGCCCACTGCGGCATGGTGTTTGTCTCACGTTTTGCCGGAGCGCCGCAGCACGGGCAGGTGGTGTTGACCCACTCGTCGATGGCTGCCAGCGGGGATTCGCCGGTACCAGTCGGCTGATAGCTTTCTACCTCCGGAAGTTTTAACGGAAGCTGATCCTCCGGAACCGGTACGTTGCCGCACTTCGGGCAGTGTACGATCGGGATCGGCTCGCCCCAGTAACGCTGACGGGAGAATACCCAGTCACGCAGCTTATAATTGACTCTCTTGTGACCGATACCTCTCTTCTCAATCATTTCCGGCGCTTCTTTTTTCAGTACGGAAGATTCCATACCATTCCACTCGCCAGAGTTGATCATCGTGCCGGACGCCTCGGTATACGCCTCAGTCATGTTCTCGATCTCTTTGCCATCTTTTGCGATAACCTGGATGATCGGGATATTAAATTTCTTTGCAAACTCGAAGTCACGGTCATCGTGTGCCGGTACGCACATGATAGCGCCGGTACCGTAGTCAGCTAATACATAATCAGACAGCCAGATCGGAACCTTCGCACCGTTGATCGGGTTGATTGCATAAGTTCCGGTAAATACGCCGGTCTTTTCCTTATCCTGCAGACGGTCTACGTTGGAACGCATGGATGAATCGAAAATGTATTTCTCTACTGCCTCGCGGGTCTCATCGGTTGCCAGGCTCTTTGCCATCGCGTGCTCCGGAGCCAATACCATGAAAGTTGCACCGTACAGGGTGTCCGGGCGGGTGGTGTAAACGGTGATCTTCTCATCGCGTCCCTCTACACCGAAATCAACCTCTGCACCGTAAGATTTGCCGATCCAGTCAGTCTGCATCTTTTTAACCTTCTCCGGCCAGTCCAGTTTGTCCAGATCATTTAAGAGGCGGTCTGCGTACGCGGTAATCTTGAGCATCCACTGACGCAGGTTTTTCTTGGTAACCGGAGTACCGCAGCGCTCACAGCAGCCGTTGACAACTTCCTCGTTTGCCAGACCTGTCTTACAGGACGGGCACCAGTTGATCGGGAATTCTTTCTCGTATGCCAGACCTTTTTTGAACATCTGGACGAAGATCCACTGGGTCCATTTGTAGAATGCCGGATCTGTGGTATTTACTTCCATATCCCAGTCATAGATGGCTGCGATCTCGTTGATCTGACGTTTAATATTTTTAATGTTGGACTCAGTCGAGATAGCCGGGTGTACGCCCATCTTGATCGCGTAGTTCTCTGCCGGCAGACCAAATGCATCCCAGCCCATCGGATGGATCACGTATTTGCCGCGCAGCAGCTGATAACGGCTCCATACATCTGAAATAACGTAGCCTCTCCAGTGACCAACGTGCAGACCACTTCCGGACGGATATGGGAACATATCCAGGCAGTAATATTTTTCTTTCTTTCCATCGTTTACATTGATGGGATGTTTTTCCCAGTTCTCGCGCCATTTTTTCTCAATGGCGGTATGATTGTACTGTGACATCTTTGTTCCTCCTGTTTTCTGCTTAACCCACGCTGATTTTTTGCTATTTCCTGTCAAAATCCGGCTCCAGTCTCTAAAATGATGATTCATTCTTGCAATCGACTGGTCCGTTGGCAGTTGCATAACATCCAACCCTTGCGGACATTCTTTCAATCCGGTAACGTCAAAAACGCCCTGCGTCTCTACATTACCTGTATAGAGACGCAGGGCGAAAATTCCAACTGCGCGGTACCACTCTATTTCACACGGAATCCGTGTGCTCCTCATCGTCCTGTAACGGCGGATGACCGGCTCTGCCTACTCGGGTATTCAAAAACACTTCTTTCATTCAAAAACACTTCTTTCAACAGGCTGCTCCCGGACCAGTTCGGCGGCTTCCTTCCGCTGCCTCACACCATCCGGCAGCTCTCTGTAGAAATTTCGCGGCTTACTACTTCCGTTCATTGCATTTGTGCTATCTGATAGAATAGCATAAATGGGAAGAAATGTCAAGTAACGTGACCTGCTCAAGCAACTTGCACGTGACAGATTCGACGTTCTTTCAATACATGACATTTTCGACAATCTTTCAATCACCGTCAAACCTACACCTGAATCCGCTCTGCCACTTCATCGCCCAGTGCCAGCCGAACCTTTCCATTTCCGATGATCAGACCATCCAGCACACGTCCAAGGACCCGGATACGGCTTCCTTCTTTGATTCCATAGCGCTCCAAAAAGTTCATCACATCCGCATTTCCAAACATCCACTTGATTTCACAGGACTCTCCCGCCTGCACCTTTGCCAACGACTGCATACAACGACCTCCTGACTGATATTCCGCTTTCTGTAACTGTTCAGTACCTTCACAGTCACGCGCAAAAATCCATTAAAAATTGCCTACGGCAATGGGATTTTTGCCTGCTGGCCCATGTTTTCGTACGGTCAGCGCAGTAAATGCGCAGACCTACTGAACAGTTACCGCTTTCTTTCCTATCATTATATGCAGTCAGACTATTGTTAGTCAATGGTAATAATTGTTAGTTAATTCTAACAGTATTTAGCCGTTACCGTGAACCATCTCCACACTTCTCCGTCCATCTCCCGGCGGATTCTGCCGCGCAGGCGGAGGTAGTCCAGATGCGCCATGCACTCTCCCACCGCAAACCACTTCTGGGACGGTGGAAATTCTTCCCAGCTGGCGGCACGGATCTTCCAACGCATCTTTCCAGCCGTCTCATATGCCGTCATGCCCGGATGTTCGGCAAGCAGCGCCTCCGTCTCCGCCAGACGCCGCTCATGGTGTGCCAGCAGCGCCTCGATGCGCGCTGCATAATCGCCCGTCTTCCGGTGTCCCGGCAGGGCAAGGCGGACCGGATATTTTCTGGCCAGGCGCAGGCTGTCGAGATAATCGCCCAGCGGATCCTCCGATTCCAGCCAGGAAGTAATATTCGGCGATATATCAAACAAGATATGATCGCCCGTGAACATGATGCCCTGCTTCTTTGCCCAGAACATCGCATTGCCCGGCGTATGCCCCGGCACGGAGATCATTTCCAGCGTGTAATCTCCTACCGTGTATTTCCAGCCTGCCTCAATCGGAACAAAACGGTCATCAACCTGATCCAGCTTATAGCGGACTGCCGGATTGAGCGCCTGCGTTTTCTTCATTTCATCCTCCGGAAATCCACCGGCACGGAATTGCGCCGCCAGCCGAAGCGGGCGCTCCGGTGTAAAACCGTCCTTTAAGATCGCCAGATCGATCCCGCTGATATAGATGCGGCTGTCCGCCCCTGCCGCCTCCCTGGCAAGTCCTGTGTGATCCGAGTGCAGGTGTGTCAGAAGAATATCCAGCCGATCCGGGCTACTTCCAAGTGCCCGAAGCCCTGCAAACAGCGCCTCTCGGCATTCCTCGCGCCGAAATCCGGTGTCAATCAGAAGATCACGCTCGTTTTCTTTTCCCTTGATCAGGTAACTATTGAGTTCCCGCAAAGGATTCTGCGGCAATTCCACACCGATCCGCCAGATTCCATTTGCCACCTGTTCTACAAGGGCTTCCCTATTCTCTATGTTCTTTGTGATTTCTTCTCTTTTATTTTCTTTAAGCATATTTTTCCTTATTGAATCTATTGAATCTTCTCAGCCTTCTGCTTTCTCTTCTCTATGATCCATCGTCCGGAACAGATATGCACAAATCAAAATCGCCACCACAATCGACAGATAATCAGCCGCCGGCTGTGCATAGATAACTCCATCCAGGCCAAACATCGCATTCAGCACGAAAATCAACGGAATAAAAATCAGTCCCTGGCGGCAGATCGTAAGAATCAGCGACGGAAGCGCTTTTCCCATTCCCTGGATCGTATTGATGCAGAGGAATAAGATACCAAGGAATGGCGCAGAAAGCTGGAGGGCAACCACCATCTGAATACCATACTGGACAACTTCTGCATCATTAATAAACATCTGAATCATTGTCTTTCTTGCGACAATCATAAACAATGTCAGAATCGTTCCCATAATAATCGATACAAATCCTGTAAATTTGAATACCGACATCAGTCGTTTCTTGTTGCGCGCTCCATAATTATAACCGATCAGCGGCTGGATTCCCACGCAGAGACCAATCTGCAGCAGGACAACAAGCATATTGGATTTCATCGCAACCCCCATCGCCGCTACCGGTGTGTCACCGTAACCGACCAGCGCCTGGTTCAGGATAATATTGGCAAAGCTCATCAGGATGTTATTTAAGGATGCCGGAATACCGATCCCTGCCACGCCGGAAACGATTCCATCTCCCATCTTAAAATCACGGAAATGAATCGACAGTGTCGATTTTCCCCGTAGATAATAAGCAATATAGTAAAGACAGGCCGCAATATTGCCGATAATCGTCGCAAGCGCTGCACCGGTCACTCCCCAGCCAAGCACCAGGATCATGATCGGATCCAAAATAATATTTACTACGGTACCTAACAGGTTTCCGACCATCGATTCTCTCGATGCGCCTTCTCCCCGCAGAATATTCGCAAATGCAGTTGAAAACATAATAAACGGCGCGCCGATTGCAATAATCGCCAGGTACTGTCTCGCAAAACCGATCGTATTTACACTGGCACCGATGAGATGCAGAATGGTTTCCATTCCAAGTACAGACAGGATAGCCACTATCACGCCCAGCCCCAGGGATCCATAGCAGCAGAATGAACTGATATGACATGCCCGATCTTTATGGCGTTCTCCCAGTGCTCTCGATATCGCTGAGCTGCCGCCGATACCGAACAGATGGCCTAATGCCATAAAAATCATAAAGACCGGCGTTGCCAGCGAAACTGCCGCCACCTGCAGCGGATCCTTCGTCTGACCGATGAAAAATGTATCCGCCATGTTATAGATAACAACCACCAGCATGGAAATCATGGTCGGAACCGCCATGGTTGCGACCGCCTTCGGTACGGGTGTTTTTTCAAATAAATCCGTATTTGTTTTCATTTGTCGTAACTCCTCTCTTTCTATATTTGTTGTATTCTTTACAGTCACATTCTCGCGCCGAGCGCGGTCGCTTGCGACATGTTTCTGCTTCGCGCGAGTGCACATCATTGGCACGTTAGTGCCTTTTTGTGTAATAGGGAATTCCAAGAAATTTCCTATTACATAAAAATACAGGCACTTCTGCCTGCTGTGTAAAAGACCAACTCTTATTTAAACACTTAATTTTATCATAAACACCTATTTTGTCAACTATTTTCCTATTAAATCTATCTTAAACTCATCTTAAAACCCAGCTTAAAAATTGTCTTTTGGAATTGTCTTTGGAAGTTGCAAAAAAGCGCTTTCTGGGATATGATGGAAACTAGAAAATTATGAATTTCATACCGATGGAGGATTTTTACTATGTCTAACAATTACGCAGGCAAATTTGTAAGTGCTGAGACCGCCGTCAAGGCCGTTCAACCGGGCGACTGGGTGGATTATGGCTTTGGCGCTGGATTTCCGGAGCTTCTCGACCGTGCGCTGGCAGCACGCAGGGATGAGCTGACCGATGTCAAGATCCGCGGCGGTTTAGTCATCCGCCCGCGCATCGAGGTTGTCGAAAGCGACCCGGAGCAGAAAGCATTCAGCTACTACAGCTGGCACATCGGCGATTATGAGCGCAAGCTGCAGACCCGTGGGCTCTGCAAGTTTATGCCGATGATGCTGCGTTCCCTGCCGGAAATGTACCGCCACCACATTCGCGTGGATGTTGCCTTTGTACCGGTTTCCAGACCGGATGCGGACGGCTACTGCGGACTGGGTATTTCCAACTATGCATGGCGCACCATCTTTGAGAATGCGCGCACCGTCATCTTCGAGATCAATGAGCGCCTCCCGCGCTTACAGGGCGTCGATGGTTCCCACCGTGTCCACCTCTCAGAGGCAGATTTCATCGTCGAGGGCGAGCATGAGCCGCTTCCGATCCGCACCTACCGCGATCCGAGCGCCGTTGATATTGAGATTGCCAAACGTGTCGTTGAGGAGATCCCGGACGGCGCTGTCCTTTCCCTGGGCGTCGGCGGCGTTCCGTTTACCGTTGCCAATATGCTGGCACAGTCCGACAAAACTGACCTCGGCTGCCACACCGGCACCATCAGCGATGCTTTTTTAGCCCTCTATAAGGCTGGCAAGCTGACCAACAAGAAGAAAGAAATTGACAACGGTTATTCTACCTGGAACCTTGCCATGGGCTCTCAGGAATTATATGACTGGCTGGATAATGAGCCGCAGCTCTTCCATCCGGCTGACGTCGATTACGTCCACTCCCCGTACCGCATCGGTGAGATGAAAAATGTCATCAGCATCAACGGTGGTGTCGAGCTGGATCTGATGGGACAGGAAAATGCCGAGTCTGCCGGCACCCGACAGCTCTCCGGTATCGGCGGACAGATGGATTTCCTGGAGGGCGCATTCCGCTCCGAGGGAGGCAAGGGCTTTATCTGCCTTGCTTCCACCCACAAGAAAAAAGATGGCTCCTTAAAATCCAACATCGTACCGTTCATTCCAGGCGGCAGCACCGTATCTGCACCGCGTACCATGATTCAGTACGTGGCGACCGAGTACGGTATCGCAAAACTGACCGGGCTTACCTTAAAAGAACGAGCGGATGCCATGATCGCCATCGCACACCCGGATTTCCGTGATGAGCTGCGCCGGTATGCGGAGGAGAATTTTAAATAAAAATTGGAAAGATACATCGGAACCGAAACATCAACATTCCATGTTATCTTTGATTATTTGAAAACCAGAATTTTCAACATAGAAAAGCCGTAACCTTATACTTTCGCTCATGAGTTTAATCCCATGGGCGGGTATATCTGGTTACGGCTTTTTATTTTTTATGCCCCTTTCTTCGCCCCTATAACAACCACAACCACCATAAACCGGCAGACCAGAATAATCATAGACGCAAAGAGCTGCCACAGCGCAATATGCAGAATCAGGCTGACTGCGTACCCACACAGTGCTGCTCCCATTACCATAGCATATCCACAGCACAGTTCGGAGTGATACGAATGTCTGGGCGAACCTGCGGTGTAGCTTTCCATCAGTCCATAGAGCACCACATATTCCAGCATACACGGAATCAGCGACCAGATGGTTCCGTCCGGCCACCTCCAGAACATGGACAGGAAGCTAGAAAAAGCAGTCACCAGCACAAGCGCCGCCCCTGCTGCCCGGTACACTCTCATCTCTTTTACATCCATCTGGAAAAATTCAGCCTGCCGCTCTTTCTGGAGAATCCCGATATATAAAATCAGGAATCCGATGCAGGGCGGCAGCAGCACCACATGGAACAGATTAATATGAATCAAAGCAAGAATCAGACCGGCTAAAATCTTATGATCTCCCGTTTTCACTTAAATGCCTCCTCTTTCAGCAGATATTTCCACACATCAATAAAGCGAAGCTCCCTTCTCTTCCTGTATTCATTTTCAAATGAAAGAACCTGCTCCCCGCCATCTTTGCCGATATATGAAAGCACTGCAACTCCTGAATGAAATACCTGCGGCGACTGGTCTTCCTCTTTGCCAATCCAATGGCTCTGGAACGTCAGCACATCACCCGTTTTTACTGTCAGCCGTTTCGGCTCTTCCCCTTCTTTTTGAGCTGGGATAGGCTCTCCATTTAAGGTCATCGAAAAATTTTCCATCTCCCCGGCTGACGCAATGCAGCCTTTTACTTCGATGGTTCCATCTTTCTGAACGGTGTAAACCTGTGTGGCCGTTCCATCTGAATTGGCGCTGGAACTTGGATTTTCCAGGGCGCTCCCGCCCTCCGGATTTGCAATCAGTACCAGATTACCAATTTTTACGTCTGCTGTGTTTCCATCTGAATAGAGCACCTGCGCCCGCGTCAGGATTCTCCACTGACGGATCCCGTTATGCTGCGGATCTTCAATCGAAAGCGTAGCATCCAGGCGATGAAGCGCATACTGTCCCGCTGACTGGACTGTCTCCCGCATTTCCTGCATTTGAAGTTCAGGCAACTCTGAAAAACGAATTTCTCTCACACAGATCTCATCCGTCACATCCGTCAGATAGGCAAAATTCACCTGTGTATACCATACATCCGAAGTTCCATCTGTCTCATCCACACTTTCTTCCCCGAGCGCATACAAGGACACTGTATTCTCCAATCCCATATTCGCATTCGGGTCTTTCACGCCTTCGTCTAAAACTCCAACTTTCACATCGGAATCGGTACTTTCTTCTTCAAGCGCCTCACTTGACACAGATGGAACGATTCCATCCTCCGAAGTTTCTACTCCGTCCAGCCCACAGCCCAGATAAGCCGACTGGCTGTAGTGCAGAAACAGCGGTTCTTTCAGCCGGAACGTATACTGGGCGATCAGACCCGCCAGCAGACAAATAAGCGCCAGCACCAGCCAGATACGCACGATCATCCGCTCCGGATGTTTCCGAACTGTTTTTGCCTGTTCTTTTACTTCCATGAGTTCCCCGCTTTTCTCATTTTTCTCTATCATAAAAAGGCCACCCACCTGTCTGTATAAGTTGTTCTCTTTGCAACATTATACCTTTTTTACAGGTGGGTAGTCTTTTCTATTTTCTTACAATTTATAGCCTTCTTTTTGAAAATTGCAAAAGCACGCAATTCGTAGCAATTTGGCATCCGCATTCACTGCCTTAACTTCTCGCCTGTCCCATCGATAACATTCGCAGCGCTTTGGTGAATTCAAGCACAGCCTATAACCATATCGATCCGAAAGACCTTCCAGAAAGAGAAAGCCGCCGCTGACAGCCTTGATGAATCGGTATCGATCCA
>NZ_FR895106.1:12332-17513 GCF_000434655.1 Clostridium sp. CAG:43
TTTTCTGCTTATTTATATAAGAATATCATATTTTTGACCGAAACGGTAAGCGCTTCTTTTATTTTCGGCATTTCGCGCATAGGCAGGCGATTCTGTTTTGTCTATATTTTACAACCAAATCGCAGACAATTCTGGGCTCAATCCAATGCCCTATCCAAGCCTTCCAATCAGCTTTATGCACTCTCATAGCCATTTACGCACCTACATTACATCTGCCATTATTCAGCTTCTGCCGCTCTCGCCTCCACTTCTCTCTTCTGTACATCGCCCGGAGCCTGCTCGTAGCGGCTGAACTCATAGGAGAATTCACCGATACCGCCGGTCATGGAACGAAGGTCGGTGTTATAACCAAACAGCTCGGACATCGGGATATCTGCCTCGATGATCTGTTTGCCGTGATGGTTGGAGTTCATACCGAGAACACGACCTCTTCTGCGGTTCAGATCGCCCATAACGTCGCCGGTGAATTTATCCGGAACGGTTACTTTCAGAGATGCGATCGGCTCAAGGAGAACTGGATTCGCTTCCATGAACGCTTTCTTGAATGCCAGCGTCGCTGCCATCTTGAATGCCATCTCGGAGGAGTCAACCGGATGATAGGAACCATCTAACAGGGTTGCTTTCACACCGACAACCGGATATCCAGCCAACGGACCCTTCTGTACGCATTCCTGAACACCTTTCTCAACTGCCGGGAAGTAGTTCTTTGGAACGGCACCGCCAAATACCTTCTCTTCGAATACATATGGTGTCTCCAGATCGCCGGACGGCTCGAAGGACATCTTAACATCGCCGTACTGTCCATGTCCACCAGACTGTTTCTTATATTTGCCCTGTGCTTCTACTTTCTTGCGAAGTGTCTCGCGGAATGCAAATTTCGGTTTGCTGAGCACAATGTCTACTTTATATCTTGCCTGCAGCTTGCTGACAACGACTTCGAGCTGCTGCTCGCCGATGCCGTAAAGTAAGGTCTGACGGTTCTCGGTATCGCTGACGCTTCTGAGTGTCAGATCTTCGTCCATCATCTTCGCCAGTGCACTGGAGATCTTGTCCTCATCGCCTTTGGTCTTAGCTGCGTATGCCATGTAGGTATACGGGGTAGAAATCTTCGGTTTGTGGTATACAATCGGAGCCGTGCGGACTGCGATGGTATCGCCGGTCTGAGTAACGTTTAATTTGGCAACCGCGCCGATATCGCCCGCCTTTAATTCCGGAACCTCGATGACATCCTTGCCGCGGAGAACATATACTTTCTGAACTTTCTCTTCAGCGTCTTTGTTTACATTGTAGATAACGGTATCTGGTTTTAAGGTACCGGTACAAACCTTCATCAGGGAGTATTTGCCGATGAACGGGTCAACCACAGTCTTGAAAACACGTGCCGACAGGGATACATCGTCATTATATTTAGCGGTAAAGCGCTCTGCGGTCGATACATCGACACCGACACACTCGAACTTGTCCGGTGACGGGAAGTATTTATCGATCGCCTGCAGCAAATATGCGAAGCCCTGTGCATTGATGCCGGAACCCATCATAACCGGAACGATGTTGCCCTCACTTACGTGCTCGCGCAGCGCCTGTGCGATCTCTTCCTGTGTAAATTCTTCACCGGAGAAATAGCGCTCCATATATTCTTCACTCGTCTCTGCCACTGCCTCGATCAGCGCATCACGGATGATGCCGAGGTTCTTCTTGGTGTACTCCGGAATCTCGCATTTCTCATATTCGCTTAAATGAGTGAAACGGCGGCCTTCCATCTTTACCGCATTGACAAAGCCGACAAATTTTTCATTTTCACGGATCGGCACCTGGAACGGCGCGATCTTACGGCCAAACTGTTTCTCCAGTTTTAAGATCAGCTCACGGAAGCTTGCCTGATCGTCATCCATGTTGGTAACGAAGAACAGGCGCGGCAGGTTGTACTCTTCACAGAGTTCCCATGCTTTCTCGGTTCCGACTTCGATGCCAGCCTTGCAGTTTACAACGATGACTGCTGCATCTGCTACACTGATAGCTTCCTCTACTTCTCCCACAAAATCAAAATAGCCAGGGGTATCTAACAGGTTAATCTTGATCGGTCCATCTTCTCCCTGATACTCCAACGGAATCAGCGTGGTGGAGATAGAGAACTGTCTCTTGATTTCTTCTTTATCATAATCGCTGATGGTGGTTCCTTCCGGAACTTTTCCCATTCTCTTGGTAGTACCTGTTACCAGTGCCAGCGCCTCTGCTACCGTTGTCTTGCCGGCACCGCCGTGCCCCAGTAACACTACATTGCGGATTTGTTTTGTCCCATACACGTTCATAGTTAAGTCCTCCCGTCTATTTATTTTGATGTTTTCTTCTTGTATTTCAACCTCTGTTCATATTGTACAAGAAAATAGAGAAAATTTCAAGTAAAACAACACCTTTATACAAAATTTATTCGTTTTATTTTGAAAAGCATTGAAAATGCGACAATTTCCCTGTTCAAAGGCGGTGAAATCAATCGCATTTTCGCAAATTTAGTAATAAACAGATGCAAAAAATTTTCTTTTTCACTTCAACGCGTAAAATCGTTGACAAGTGACTTGTTCTATTCTACAATAATTTCTAGTTTCATTTTTTTACTATACTACTTATGAAAGAGAGCGTAATTGCTATGAATACACCGATTAATCATCTTACCGCCGGTTTCATCGGACTCGGTCTGATCGGCGGCTCTATCGCCAGAGGTTTGAAACGCAGCGCCCCGGATATTCAGATCATGGCTTATATGCGGACCCGCGAAAAATTGGAACAGGCACATGCAGACGGCATTGTTGACCTGATTCTGGACGGCGTGGACGAGCATTTAAGCGAGTGCGACATCATTTTCCTGTGCACACCGGTTGAATTTAATGAATCCTATCTGCGCCAGATCCGGCCGTTCTTAAAGGAAGGCACGGTTGTGACTGACGTCGGAAGCACCAAGACCAGCATTCATGAGACCGTTGCCGCGCTCGGCATGGAAAGCTGCTTCGTCGGCGGACACCCGATGGCTGGCTCGGAAAAGACCGGCTACGAGAGTTCAACCGACCATTTGCTGGAAAATGCGTACTATATCATTACCCCGACGCCGCACACGCCGGCTTCCTACACTGACCGTATGGTGGATGTGGCAAATGCGATCGGTGCGCTGCCCCTGGTGCTGGATTACCATCGTCATGATTTCATTGTCGCGGCGATCAGCCATCTGCCGCACCTCATCGCCTCCAGCCTGGTCAACCTGGTACACGACTGCGACAGCGAGGATCAGATGATGAAACGGCTGGCTGCCGGAGGTTTCAAGGATATCACCCGTATTGCCTCCTCTTCTCCGGTCATGTGGGAACAGATCTGCATGACGAACACAGACAATATCACTGAGGTGCTGGATCGCTACATTGATTCCCTGACGACATTGCGGGAAGAACTGTCCGACCACCAGTCTAGAGCCATCTACCAGCTGTTTGAGTCCTCCCGCGACTACCGGAATTCGTTTGCAGAAACTCCAAAAGGATCGATACAGCCGGAATACGCCTTCTCCGCCGACGTGGTGGACGAGCCAGGTGCTATCTCCATCATTTCCTCGATCCTCTCCGGTAAAGNNCCTCGATCCTCTCCGGTAAAGGAATCAGTATCAAAAATATCGGCATCAGCCACAACCGTGAGCATGGCGAGGGCGCGCTGCGGATCAGCTTCTACGACAAGGATTCGATGGAAGCGGCGTGGGCGCGTTTGAAGAAATACAATTACACGCTGTTCGCGTAGACTGCAATGTATGTTTCAAACTTAACTTTCAACATTAATGTTTAGGCAGGTACAACTATGAACTCACTGAAATTTACCCATACATCTTCTCTCCGGGGCGAACTGACCGTTCCGGGAGACAAGTCCATCTCCCACCGCAGCGTCATGTTCGGCGCTCTTGCAGACGGACTGACCGAAATCCACGGCTTCCTGCAGGGCGCAGACTGTCTCTCCACGATCTCCTGTTTTTCCAAAATGGGAATCTCGATCGAAAATCAGGGCGAGACCGTTCTCGTCCACGGACGTGGACTGCACGGGCTGACTGCCCCAGACTCCGTTTTAGACTGCGGCAACAGCGGCACCACAACACGCCTGATCTCCGGCATTCTCTCGGCCCAGAAATTTGACACAACACTGACCGGCGACGCTTCCATCCAGAAACGCCCGATGAAGCGCATCATCGATCCTCTCTCCCAGATGGGCGCAAAGATCGAGAGTGTCAATGGAAATGGCTGCGCGCCGCTCCATATCACCGGCTCACCGCTGCATCACCGGCTCACCGCTGCACGGCATCCATTATAATTCTCCGGTTGCCTCCGCCCAGGTCAAATCCTCGATTCTGCTGGCAGGTCTGTATGCCGACGGAGAAACCCGCGTGACCGAACCGTACATCTCCCGCGATCACAGTGAACGGATGCTGTCCGCATTCGGCGCAGACATCCACACAGAAGGAACCACCGCGATTTTACAGCCGGCAAAACAGCTCTATGGACAGAAAATTCTGGTTCCGGGCGATATCTCCTCCGCTGCCTTTTTTATCGCAGCCGGACTCATCGTACCGGATTCAGAAATCTTAATTAAAAATGTCGGTATCAACCCGACCCGCGACGGCATCCTGCGCGTCTGCAAGGCGATGAACGCGGACGTCGAACTTCTCAATGTAAACACCGCCTCCGGCGAACCGACCGCCGACCTGCTCGTCCGCTCCGGTAAGCTGACTGGAACCGCGATCGAGGGTGCGATCATCCCGACTCTCATCGACGAGCTTCCGGTGATCGCTGCGATGGCGTGCTATGCCGAGGGAACCACCGTCATACGCGATGCCGCGGAACTGAAGGTAAAAGAGTCAAACCGCATTGCTGTCATGGTAGAGAATTTAACTGCTATGGGCGCGGATGTGACCGAGACCGAGGATGGCATGATCATCCACGGCGGCAAGCCGCTGCACGGTGCTGTGATCGACAGCAAGAAGGATCACCGCATCGCCATGACCTTCGCCGTTGCCGCACTCGGCGCTTCCGGCGAGACCGAAATTCTGGATGCAGACTGCGTGAACATCTCCTATCCGGGATTCTATGGGGATCTGGAACGGTTGTGTAAATAAAATGTGACTATGCATATTTGAGACAAAAAGGGCAGGAAAAGCTT
>NZ_FR895106.1:17552-17807 GCF_000434655.1 Clostridium sp. CAG:43
CCTGCCCTTTTCTTTTGTCCTACTGCCCATATTTCGCAAAATACCGATCCAGCACCTGTCTTGCGATCGGCGCAGCGACCGCACCGCCGGAACCAGACTCTTCTGCCAGCACACAGATCGCCACCTTCGGCTTGTCTGCCGGAGCGAAACCGACAAACCAGGAATGGGTCTCCTTACCTGTCTCAAACTCGGCGGAACCGGTTTTTCCGGCCACCGTATAGGATGCCCCCCGCATCGCGGAACCCGTACCAATCT
>NZ_FR895106.1:17831-21857 GCF_000434655.1 Clostridium sp. CAG:43
CTGGCTCATGAGATGTGTCAGAAATTGTGCGTCATTCGCAGACATCAGGGTTCCATAGGCGGACGGAAGGAACTTCTTGACCGTCTGACCACCCACATTTTCAACATGATCGATCATATATGGCTTCATCAGCGTGCCGCCGTTGGCGATCGCCGATACGATCATCAGGTTATGCAGCGGCGTAATCTGGGTTTTCCCCTGTCCGATCGCGGTCTGAAGCTTTTCCCAGTCATCCGAACTGCCGTCGAGCGAAAACGTGCTCTGGTTGTACGGAAGTGTGTACGGAAGCTCCGAATTAAAGAGCATCTGATTTGCCAGCGCCCGGAATTTTTCTGAATTAATCTGCATTCCAATCTCCGCAAACGCACCGTTGCAGGAATTGGCAAATGCCTGAATCAGGTTCTGCGCCCCGTGTGCCGTCCCGTGGTAACATTTAATCGTATAATCGCCATTCTGGTAAGAGCCATTACAATTATACACATAGTCCTGCCAGGTATTCGGGTTCTCTTTCATATATTCCAGCACCGTCAGCATCTTGAACGTCGATCCCGGCGGATATAAGCCCTGCGTCGCGCGGTTGACTAACTGCGCCTTCGTATTGTCCGGCGATGTCAACTCTGCCCAGCGCTCATCGACGAGATTCGCATTGAAATTCGGCTGGGAAACCATCGTTAAAATCTTTCCCGTATCCGGTTCCATGACAATCACCGCGCCCCGGTGTTTTCCGATCGCGTCGGATGCCGTCTGCTGCAGATCCACATCGAGCGTCGTAATCACATTGTCGCCCAGATTTTTCTTCCCCTGAAATTCATTGATCGTTTTCTCAATCAGATTCACATGGGAGGAAAGCAGGTAGAAATTCGCCAGCGACTCCAGACCTGTTTTTCCATTTTTGCCGGAATATCCGACCGAATGGACAAACAGATAATCATACGGATAATAGCGTTTCTCGCTTCCGTCACTTGCAACGTTCGTCTGCGCCAGCACCGTTTTATCATTGCTCATAATCGAACCGCGGGTCACCCGGTCTGAGAGGAGATCGAGTCTCGCATTATAAGAGCTGCCGATCACATTTTCACTCTTAAACTGGATAAACCAGCCAAAATAAACGGCCATCGCGATAAAGAGCACCGCAATCCCATAGGTCAGCCACAGAATATGACGGTTTGAACGCGCTCTCGCATTTTCAGTTCTTTCCATTTCATCCTTCTGCCTCATCAAACTGCTGCTCCTCCTCTTCTTCCTCATTCCGTTTCAGGACATAGAGTCCCTGTATCACGCCAAACAGGATAAATGTGCTGAGAATCGAACTGCCTCCATAACTGACAAGCGGCAGCGTCACGCCGGTGGACGGAATAAACTTGGTCACGCCGCCGATCGTCAGGAACACCTGCACCACATACTCAATTCCCAGACCAAACGCGATCAGCTTGTAAAATAATGCCTGCATCCGGGTCGCAATCAGCATGAACTGCATGAAGCAGCCCAGACAGATCAGGAGAATACAGAGCGCATAGATGCCGCCCAGCTCCTCCGAGATCGCCGCGAAAATGAAGTCCTTCTCGACAACCGGGATCTTCTTCGGCATCCCCTGGTAAAGTCCCATGCCAAACCAGCCGCCTGTGCCGATCGCAAAGAGCGCCTGCGTAACCTGATATCCTTTTCCTGCGATGTCACTCCACGGATCCTGCCATGCTTCCACGCGGACACGCACATGCGAAAACAGCTTATACGCCAGCATCGCAGCCGCACAGCCGCTTCCAAGACCGCCTGCCAGATACAGCCAGTTGGAGGTTGCAATAAACAGCATCAGGACATAGGCGAGGAAAAAAATCAGCGCACTTCCCAGATCCTTGGATAACACCAGAATCAACACGTGCGCCGCCGCCACGCCGGTCGTGATCGCCACATTTTTAAACTCCGTTGAGCGGTAAAACATCGTCGCCACGAAGAATACAAAGCTGATCTTAACAAACTCGGACGGCTGGAACGAAAATCCGCCGATACTGATCGAAAGCTGCGCGCCGAAGCTGGTATTGCCGATCACACAGACAACCAGCAGCAGCGCCAGACCTATCAGGCCGTACACCCACGGTATCTTAGCGAGCTGCCAGGTTCTATCTATCACATATGGTATAATCATTGTGATAACCGCCGCAACTGCCATGATGATAAACTGGCGGACCGCCTTGTCCATCGAGATGCGCGTCAGCATGATAAAACTGGTGCACAGAAGCATACACGTGTTGTTCAGCAACAGTCTCGACGCATTCCGGTAAAACAGNNTCGACGCATTCCGGTAAAACAGCCGGTATAAGAGCTGGTACAGGACAAAAAAGACAAGCTGCGCGCCGAAAAACAGCACAACTGCCTCATCCTCGGTTTGTAGATAAATGATCGTACCCGACAGAAGAAATATCAAAAACAGCGGTACATTCTGCAGACGACAGAGCCGGAGTTTCGACTCGTCATCCGGCAGTGAAAAAAAGCGGAAATTGTAATATGTATAAATCAGTATCAGTAATATCATCAGATACCTGGACATCGTTGTCACAAGATTTATCATGGTGATCCTCCTTTTCATGTGTACCCGGAAGATTCCCGGTACACACGCTACTCTACGCCCCTCTTAAAATGACCTCTTGTAAATTCGCCCTCCAGCTCCACCGGTTCCTGATGGAGGAAGGTCTTCACGTAGGCATCCAGCACTTCCCCGGTCTGTGCCGCACTCTCCGACGTAAATGCCAGACGCAACACCTCCGGCTGCAGGCGGTCTATCTGCTTTTTATCCTTCAAAAGCGACAGGGGGCTGGAATTGTAGATCGTATTGCAGCAGAAACGGCACTGGTTCCTTACCGGAAATACCTTCTTTTTGCGATCCCGCAGATACAGATATTCCGGACATTTACTGCATCCTTCCACGGTTTTCCGGATGCACTGGGCGGTTACCATGACCGGGATCGAACCATATACGAGAAGTTCCCGTTCCCGGCTGTCGCGCGCCTCCAACTCCCGGCTGTTGAGCTCGACCGGAAGGGTAAAACGCATCGAAAGCTCCGGCGCCATCTCCCGCACAAAATCCTCCGCCCGGTGATTCATCGTATAAATACCATAATCCATCACAAGCGGGATGGAAATCTTCCACTCGCGCACCAGTTCCAGCTCTTCCCATGCCCGGATGACAAGACCGTCAAATCCCGCCGATTCCAGCCTGGAACGATGTGTTTCAAAATATTCCTTTGCCCGATCGCGGAAAATATGCGGCATTACCAAAAGACACTGCTTGTCTGCCTCATGGCAGCGCGATACCCATTCGTTCCACTGTTCAGCGCCAAATTCAGCGCTATCCAGATAGATGGCGCCGACTTCCGGTACGGATAACGCCACTTTTAACTGTGCCGGGTGTTCGACCGAAACATGGATGTGGTACAGAGCTGTTTTATTCCCTTTTTTATTCTCAAACAGCGTTTTCTGGCTCTGTACAGGTAAACCCGCTGTGAGTTCAACGTCCTGAGCCGGGCTGGTTTTTTCTGATTCCGAACCTGTCTGGTTATTTTCTTCCAGATTCTTTTCTTCCAGATTTTGCCACCCTTTTCCTGTCCCGCACGCCCTATTTTCCGGTATCTCCCGGCGGTATGGACGCAGTATCTCCTCGGTCAGCTGCTCAAACGCAGAGCGGCGGAGTTCATTTAACTCCTGCACCGGCACAAAGGGGCTGCCGCCTGTCTCCACTTCCAGATTTTCAAAATAATACGGCGTATTTCCCGTTTTTCCGAGCTGTTTCTCAATCCGTTCCTTGCTCATCGGCTGTTTCACTGCCGTCTGGACAACTGCTCCGATTCCGCCTGCCATCCGGCTTTCTCCCGTCAGCGGATCTTCGTATTGAAGCGTCAGCTGCAGCGGTTCGCCTTCACAGACACGCGCAAACCCCTGAACCGGTTCTTTCACCTCTGCTTCCACATACGTTTTGTCCAGATACTGGTAAAGTTCCCGGTTTTCCTGGCGGAATGCCGGTTTCTCATGGCA
>NZ_FR895106.1:21884-22782 GCF_000434655.1 Clostridium sp. CAG:43
CCATATCGCGTCCATTGTGCTCGGTATAATAGCCTAACGTCTGACCGCCGCGGTCAAACAGATCCAGCAGCTCCTTCCGGTCTTTCGGGTCAACCCGGTAACCTTTTCTGCCATTCTTTAAATATAAATCTACGTATTTCCGGTACAGGCGCACCACGCCTGCCGTATAGCGCGGACTCTTCATGCGCCCCTCGATTTTCAAGGAATAAACGCCTGCTTCCAGAATATCCGGCAAAATATCCAGCGTACAAAGATCCTTGAGACTGAGCACATACTTGGAATCGCCCGGATTTAACACGCCATTTTCTTTCTTTTGTTTTTTGTTTTCATTAGGGTTGTTCTCATCCAGCCGCCGAAGGACATCAAACGGAAGCCGGCAGGTCTGAGCGCATCGTCCCCGGTTGCCGCTTCTGCCGCCGATCAGGCTGCTGAACAGGCATTGTCCCGAATAACAGTAACAGAGAGCCCCGTGAACAAAGCTCTCTATCTCCACGCCCGTCTCCTGATAAATGCGGCGTATCTCTTCCAATGAAAGTTCACGCGCTGTAACGATGCGGACCGCGCCCATTCTCGTCATAAGCGCCGCGCCCTCCGGTCCGGTAATCGTCATCTGTGTGCTCGCATGAACCGGCAAATCCGGAAAATGCTCCCGGATATAAGAAAATACCCCCATGTCCTGCACGATCACGGCATCCAGTCCCGCCTGGTAATACGGAAGCAGATAGTCGTATAAGTCATCCATCTCGTCTTCCTTTACCAGCGTATTGACCGTCATATAAAGCTGGCGCCCATGAAGATGCACGTAGTTGATCGCTTCCAGCATCCCCGTTTCATCCGGATTTTCCGCATATGCCCTGGCTCCGAAACGGCTGCCGCCCATATAGACTGCGTCCGCCCC
>NZ_FR895106.1:22842-50852 GCF_000434655.1 Clostridium sp. CAG:43
CCGCCGGTGCCAGAATTTCCACCTTTTTTTTCATATCATTTCACCCATTATAACCGCAGAATTGCATCTTTCAGTTCCACCGTTCCCTGTCTCTTGGGAAATGGCTTCCGCTTCATATATGCCTCCACCTGTGCCTGACGGACAGCTGCCAGTTCCTCACGTGCTGCCCCTGCCTCCTGGAGACTCTCTTCCAGATCTTTCTTTATCGTCTGTTTTTCCTGCTCCAGCTGGCTCAGCTGCTCTTTTACACTTTGTTTTTCCTGTTCCGTCTGCATCAGACGTGCTTCCAGCTGCGATTTTTCCGTCTGCACAGCTGTCGCCGCCTGTCTTGCTTCTTCAAGCTGTTGTTTGAGAATCTCCAGCTTGTCCTGCAAAGAAGCGATTTCACCCTGGGATGACTCGACCGCCAGACGCTGATCTTCTGCCTCCTGTTTCCAAACCTCTGCTTCTCCAAGGAAATCGTTTGCTTCTTTCTTTGCATCCGCAATCTGTTCCAATGCCTCTTTTTTTGCAGCTTCTGCCTGCTCCCGGGCTGTCTGCTCCGCCCTGGCAGCGCGATCCTGGGCTGCTTTTTCCGCGGATTCCACGCGCTCCTGTACCTCTCTCTTCGCACGTTCAATCTGCTCCTGCGCTTCTTTTCTTGCAGACTCAACCTGTTCCTGTGCTGTTTTCTTCACAACCTCGATCTGCTCCTGCGCTTCTTTTTTCACACGATCGATCTGTGCCTGTACCTCATTTTTAGCAGCTTCCGCCTGCTCAGCTGCCTCTTTTGCCGCTTTCTTTGCCGTCTCCAGTTCTTCCTCGCTGACGGTGCGTTCATTGCGGAGACTCTCGAGTTTCATCTGGGTGCTGACCATCTCATGTTTCAGACGGTATGTCTCTTTTTCCATGCTCTCTTTGTCGGATGCAAGTGCCTTCGCACTCTCTTTTTCTTTAAAATAATCATCCGCCAGATTCAGATAAGTCATAATACTCTGGTAGTCTTCCGGCATTTTCAAAAATCCCGGCTGCGCCTTGAGCTGGAAAATCTTCCCATTCAGATACGTGGCAATCTGCTGTACATATCCTTCCGTCTCACTGCCGCCCAGGCTATACACTTTTCCATCAATTAATACATCTATATACTGTTTTGCCATCGCATTCTCTTCTTTCTATCTATTAATAAATATGGTTCGACGTTGTCACGTCACCCACACAGAAATACCACCTTCAAATCAATCAAATATCAAATCTCAGAAATACCGTTTTTTACTTGATTCCAGGCATACCCGAGATGCCGATACGCTGCTTCGGTCGCCATCCGTCCACGCGGAGTCCGGTTGAGCAGACCGTTCATCAGAAGATACGGTTCATACACATCTTCCAGTGTACCAGCATCCTCGCCCAGCGCTGCCGCCAGCGTCTCCAGTCCGACCGGACCGCCGGAAAACTTGTCGATAATCATATGTAAGATCGCCCGGTCGTTGTTGTCAAGTCCCAGCTTGTCCACATCAAGGATATCCAGTGCAAAATCCGCGACTTCTTTCGTAATCACGCCGTTGTACTTGACCTGTGCAAAGTCCCTCACACGTTTTAACAGTCGGTTTGCCAGACGCGGCGTTCCTCTCGAACGTCTCGCAATCTCATAGGCGCCCGTCTTATCAATCTCCACATTCAGAACTCCCGCCGTCCGCAGGACAATCGTCTGCAGCTCTTCAGGCGTATAAAAATCCATCTTCTGCACGATGCCGAAGCGGTCGCGCAGCGGCGCCGTCAGAAGTCCCGCGCGTGTCGTCGCGCCTACCAGCGTAAATTTCGGCAGATCCAGACGAATCGAGCGCGCCGTCGAATCTTTTCCCAACATGATATCGATCGCATAGTCCTCCATCGCCGGATAAAGCACCTCTTCCACCTGGCGGTTTAAGCGGTGAATCTCATCCACAAAGAGGACGTCTCCCTCCTGGAGCCCGTTGAGAATCGCCGCAATCTCCCCTGGTTTCTCGATTGCCGGACCGGAAGTAACCTTCATGCGGGTTCCCATCTCATTGGCGATAATGCCGCTAAGTGTCGTCTTTCCCAATCCCGGCGGTCCATAGAAAAGAACATGGTCAAGCGCCTCGCCGCGGGATTTCGCCGCATGGATAAATACCTTTAACGTCGATTTGATCCGCTCCTGACCGATATATTCGTCTAAGGTCTGCGGGCGGAGACTTCCCTCAATCCGCTTATCCTCCTCCGTCACCTCGGTTGTAATCGTCCTTCTGCTCATACTTGTTTCCTGTCTTTCCTGTTTTTCTCTCTCATTCAATTAAGCCATGACAGTTCCATTTTCTCATATCTGCCACACATTCCAAATTTTCATCTGACGCACAAGCACCACTATTTTTATGATCCAGCAATTTCGAATGTCCGACACATAGGTTGTTTTACAAAAACGCCAGATATTTCAGCGATGCCTTCAATACCGCCTCGGAATCCATCTCTTCCGTCACATTGGCGCTCTTGACCGCCTTCACCGCCTCGGCATTCGTATATCCCAGCGCCACCAGCGCCTCCACGGCTTCCTTCACTGCATTGCCTGAAAGCCCGTTTCCCGCAGCCGGCGAAACCGCCGCACTGCCATCTAACAGCGGTGTCAGCAGATCCTCTGCCTGTACTTTATCCTTCAAATCGAGAATGATCCGCTGTGCCGTCTTTGCCCCAACGCCCGGTGCACGAGAGATCGCCTTCGCATCCCCAGTCATAACCGCAAGACGCAGATCCTCCGGACGCAGCGCCGACAAGATGCCAAGTGCCCCCTTCGGACCAATGCCGTTGACCCCCAGAAGCTGGCGGAACATCTCCAGATCCGAACGGCTTAAAAAGCCGTACAGGCTCATATCATCCTCCCGCACCTGCAGGTGCGTATATATCTTTACCTCTTCCCCGAGCGGCGGTAAAACTTCCAGCACCGACATCGGGACAAAAATCCCGATCCCCATCATGCCGGACTCGACCACGATACGGTCCTTTGCTTTCTCCGCCAGGATGCCTTTTACATACGAAATCACGGTAAATTCCTTTCTTTTCTCACTGGTTCAAGATCTGGTTCAAACAAAAAAAGAACGCTTCAAAATGCCTCCAAATCTTCTTTTCAGTATACCATAGCACAGTTTTCATTGCAAGGAAAGTGCGGAATTTCGAACATATATTCTGCCCGGTTGATTGAATTTCATTTTTACACATTATCGGAAACCTATAAATGAAAAAGCTTTTCAATTGTAATATCAATGATTACAGTCAAAAAGCCTTTCCATATCTTTTATTTACTTGTTATGCTTAGATAAACTATGTAATATTTCCTGATTACACCTATATAATTCATCAAATAGCTTTCTAAATGGCTTGTATAACTCATGCCTCTCTAAATCCGGCTTATAAATACATTTCTTTTGGATTACTTGGCGCAAATCTGAAAAACCTTGGTAGAATCCGACTCCAATCGCTGCCATCAGTGCATCTCCATAAGCTGCCCCTATGTCTTCCTTTGGTGTTTCTAACGATACCCCTGCTATATCCGCCACCATCTGCATCCAAACTGCGTTTTTCGTTCCTCCCCCCGCCGCTGCAATCCGTTTTACAGGCAAACCATTTTCACGGAATATGTCAATATGCTGTGCAACTGAATACCCAATTCCTTCCAGTGCCGAGCGATACAAATGTCTTTTTGTATGGCTCAATGAAAGTCCCACAATCATTCCTCTTGCGTCTGGATCATTCAGCGGTGTCCTTTCTCCCGCAAAGTAGGGTAAAGTTATCAAACCATCCGATCCGGGTGCAATCTCAGAAATTCCTTTCATCATTTCTTCATATGCATTCAATCCTGCTGTTTTTTCCCTTTCCAAGCATTCAGAAAATAACTGTTCCAAATACCATTTTTGAAGTGTGCCTCCATTATTAGTTCCTGCTGCTACACTATAAGTTTCTGGAATTAAAAATGGATTTCCGCGCACTCGCTCATCCTGAATCAGCCGATCTGCACAACAATAGAAAAATAAGGACGATCCAAACTGTACCATCAGATCGCCTGGTGCAAGTACTCCTACACTGATTGCCTCAGCTGCTGAATCTCCAGTTCCAGTAATAACTGGCGTTCCTTCTTTGAGTCCTGTCTCCTTAGCTGCCTGCTTTGTTACCGTTCCACAAATATGGGTAACCGGCATTCCTTCTGCCAACTGTTCCGGCATACAAATCGGTTTACACATTTCTTTATGGATGCTCCCATCCGGATAATACAGCGGACGAAATGAAGCCATCCCCAAAAATGTATCTATTACATATTTTCCAGTTAGTTTAAATGTTAGATAAGAAGAACCTGTCAAAAACTTGTGTGTGCGTCTATATACCTCTGGTTCATGATTTTTTATCCATAAAATTTTAGCAGATACATCTCCACTGCAAATTGGACGTCCAAATAGTTTTTTTACTTTTTCTGTGCCATAATACTGTGAGAGATACTCCATTTCTTCCACGCAACGTGCATCAATACCATATAAAATTGCTTTTCGTAAAGGATGCCCGTCCTTATCAACTGGAAGGCAATCTGCTCCCAATGTGCTTCCCCCTACACAAGCAATTTTTTCTGGTTCTACCCCACTCTGCTGTAAGAGATTTTTTGACAAAATGCAAAAATCATTCCACCATACCTTATCCGCGTCCTGCTCATAATAACCAGGTTCTGGATTTTCCATTCCGTGATGAGTAACTGCCCGACTTACCACCTTTCCAGACTCATCTGTTAGAACTCCTTTACTTGAATATGTACCAACGTCAATTCCTAAAAAATAATGCAACGTCTATACGCCTTCTTTCATTGTACAGCGATACGCCTTAACTACATCCATAAACTCCATGACTCTCTGTTTTTCAACATAGTTCTCAAATTTACCATCTTTCTTAAAAGCAGTCCCTACACAAGCGCCATCACATTCACTAAGTTTTTCAACCACATTTTCCTTCGTACACCCTGTATTACAGAAAACAGGAACAAATCCAGAAACTGCCTTGACCCTGCGTACCAAACTTGAATCCGTTTCCTGACCAGCACTACTTCCAGAAACACACAGACCATCTGGAAAGCAATGAAAAATCATGGATTTTGTTATTTTTTCCAGACTTCTCTCTGCTAGATATACATCCGACTCTGGATTTACCTTATATAGCAATTTCATTTTATCTAGTCCAAGTGCTTTTTTTCTACGCAAGACTTCTGGAATATTCGTATCTGTAATTCCATTTTCACCTATATAGGCACCCGTAAATGTACTTCTTACAAAATCTGCCTCGACTGCTGCTGCCAAATCGATCGTCGCCAATGGATTAGAAACAATATTGACACCAAATGGAACTTTTATCTCTTTTTTTAATTCTCCCACAATCCGTCCCATCGCTGCCACAGTTACGTAGGAAACCTTTTTTTCATACGGAAGGCTGAATTCATTGGCAATCAAAATTCCATCTACTCCTCCCTCCTGGAGCGCCTGAAGCTCTCTGGCTGCATTTTCAATTACCTCTCCCATCGTTGCATCTTTTTCATACAGAGGATCTCCCGGCAGCGCCCGCAAATGCAACAGTGCAATGATCGGCTTTTTTACATGAAATAATTCATCTGTCCACATATTCTTTCTCTCCTCTATTCCATGTACATTCGCAAATTCTGCACATTTCTTTTGTCATAACGAAATGGATCCAGGTAATACGCCGGTGCTGTCAGTTCCTGCGTAAAATATCCCTCATATCCATTTTTTACCATGTCCTCTAAATCCTTTCTTAAGTTTCTCTTCCCTTCACCCCAGATGTAATGCCCATAGGGATCACAATCCTGAAAATGTGCATGTACAATGTTTTCCTTTCCAAAAACATCAAACCACTGCTGAATCGTTTCACCAGAAACCGACATTGCTGTCAAATCAATCATAACTTTAAAGCGCGGATGATCGACTAAATCAAATAACCGTTTCATTTGCTGCAAACTATACCCAATTCTTGATTCCTGCGGCCGTAAAGACTCTGCCACAATTGTCACGCCATTTTCCTCTGCGACCTCACAAAGTCTCTGATGCATCTCAGCTGCCCGCTTCAATCCATCCTCCTCCGCTTCATCCCAGTAACCCCATCCGGAATTTGCTTCCATCTTCTCTGCCCCCAGCGCAGCCCCCAGACGTATCGCATTTGCAAAAAATCCAAATGTTTTTTCTCTCAGTTCTGGTTCTTTTACACCAAATTGATAACCAAACCGGCAATTCTGTGGTGTAAATACCGGACACTTCAAACCGTGTTCCTGTAATTTTTTACGGACTGGCTCTGGATCCTGATATTCATTTGGATCCAGCCAAAGTCCTTGATGTCCTCCCAGCAATTCTACATTTTTGATTCCCAGTTCCTGCATACAATCCAGGAAATAATCCAACGTATATTGGCAATAATGAAGATTCAATACCGAAAGTTTATCAAAATCAACTATTTTCATTTTCGCTTCCTCCTCATACAATTACTCCATTAATCCATTATAAACGGTTCCAATTCACGCATATTCTGCCGATCGGCTGCAGCCGGATCCTCCAGGTAGCGTGCATCATTCAGTGCCAGGCTTAGCAATCCTTTATATTTGTACTGATCCAGACAAATCAATTGATCCTCTAACGGTCTCAAACCATCTCCCCATGCAAGGCATCCCTGCGGACGTCCATCCACAAAACGGATATGGTATATTTTGTCTCCAAATGCTTCAAACCAGTCTTTCATCGACTCTCCTGCCACTCCTGCACTCGTCAAATTCAGGGCAGCCTGTATCTGCGGCTCATTAACCGACTCCAAAAGTTTTTTTAGTTCTGGAAGCATATTAATAACCGTTGCGTCTTCTGGCCGTACTGTTTCCACTGCAAGAATAACCCCCTCTTCCGCAGCAGTTTTTGAAAGCCGACGCAAGGTTTGAACCGCACGTTCAAAAATACGCCTCGGATCTTCATTTCTTGCACCGCCGCAGCAATTGAGTACCATCACTTTCGCACCAGCTTCTGCCGCTGCACGGATTCCATTTTCAAAATATCCGATTGAATGCTTTCTTGCCGTCTCGTCATGACAGCAAAGTGCATAATTATAAATCGTACACTCCGGTGAAAAAGCTCCGATTGTCAATCCATAATCTGCTGCATTCTTTTTTAATTCAGCCGCATCCTCAAACCCATAATCATCTAGCAGGAAATGCGGTCTTGCACACCAAAACTCTATATTTTTTATTCCGAGAGCCTGCTGCGTTTTAAAGAAATAATCCAAAGTTCTGTATTTATAGTGCATATTCATTCCTGCAATCTGTTCCCGCCTTATCTTTATCATCCAGTTGTTCCTCCTCTCTACACACAAAGGCACTGCAAAAACCTTCACTCTATCAGATTTCACAGTGCCCGCTTATTTACAGATTACATTTATATCTTTTTTCTTTCCCTAAAGCTCACTTTCATCCCATGCTTTACCTGGATGTTTATGCCACCATTTGAAGACAACCGGGACAATGCAAAGCGCTGCCAGGTAAATCAAAATTGGTGTTACAGCTGCAATCCAGTTTCCCTGAACACAGGCAACCGGAACTGCCGCTAATGCAAAAATTTCAATAATTGACTCAATCGGTGTTACAATTGCTGCATCATCCAGTGTACAGCTCTTATTCTCCGGATCTACAATTCTTAAAAGTGCCATGCCGATTGCTGTTACACCGGTCGAGTAACCATATACATAGATACCTCTCTCAAACCACTCCTGTTTTAAGAGTCTCGGCGCAATCACTGTAAAGTGGAATACAACCCAGACAATTCCAAATAACATTAGCAGACCAAACGGAACTGCGTACTCAATAACAACCGGAATCTTAATTGATGCCACACCGAAAAATACAAGGAAATCAGTTGCACAGCTTCCCATACGGGAAATGATGCGGTTATCTACATATTTATCGGCTTTTATTCCTTTTAATACAAAATGAAATACAATTGCTACCAGGAAGCCGACAGAGAAACTCGGAACGCCAAGTCCGGTTGCTCCCTGAATTACATTTGTTAAAAGATATCCAATACCGGTTGGAATCAGAATCAGAAGGAGATGCCATGCCAGCGGATCAATTGCCATCGGTGAAACGGTTTCTTCGCCTAATACCGGGCGTTTTCCTTCTTCAATGAGTCCCGTGCGCATATCGTTAGGAAGCTGGCTGAAATCTTTTACAAACTTGGTATAGTTTCTTTTTGTTCCAAGTTTGATCAAAATAATTCCACCAAAAATACCGGTTAAAATACCCACCGTTGCACTTGTCATCGCCAGATCCGTTGCATCTTCCCATCCAAGTGTGCCGAGTGTCGCGCCAAGTGCTGCTGCTGTACCATGACCTCCCTGAAAGCCTGCAGGAATCAACATTCCAAATGCCGGATTTAAATCAGGAGCAACTATTTTCAGGACTACCATTGCAAAAATAATCGGCATTGCATACTGAAACGCCCAGCCAATATTGCGGAAGCAGTAGTAGCTGCCAATCCGATCAAAATTTGTTTTCCAGCCACCAGCTGAAAAATTAAAGCCCCTCAGCCCAATTGATACAAATACTGCAATAATCAGCAGACCTGCATAAGAACCAAACTGTGAAGAAAAACTGATAATTCCAAAACCATTCTGTCCTAACGCAAGCCCGATAAATCCAGCCAGCAGACTGACCGGAACAAACAGGCTCTGCAGAATCTTGATTTTTTCCCTCAGCATTTTCGCCACAAACAGGAAAATACCTGCCCACATGAAATCCACCAACATGGAATACGCATTAAACTCCATCTTTTGTCCTCCTCATTTCTTTTTTATGATGCTACTGCAAAGCTTTTTTTGCTTTTTCCCTAACCATACTCAATTCTACTTCTGTCATATCACAGTATTCGCTGTTTTCTGTTGTCGTCCCTGCATCCTGCACATATATCAGCTTTGTATCCTTCTGTGTGATCGTATTAAACCATGTTCCCTGCAAAACATTGTAAACTTTATTTGGCTCCATCGGAATTACATCAATTTTAAATGCATCATTCTCGCGGGACGCCGTCAAAAGAACTGCTTTTCCCTGAACCAGAATAAACTGCTCATCGGTTGCGTGATGCACTTCCAGATACTGAATCTTCTCAATATCATTATTAGGCTTCCAGTTTTTAATACATACGACCCATTTTTTATTGTCATATACACACTGAATGCCTTCCCCTTCATACTCAAACACATCTGCTTTCATGACATTTCCTCCTACCTTCTTTTCAAATTCTTCTTGTTCCTGCAGGTTTCAAGCGAATTATCTCATATCATGTCATTATAATACATCATATATCATTATATTGTCAATGCTAATTTGTCATTTTACATATTTTTTTTTAGGGAGTCAGCTTCTCTTCCTATCATATTTTTATTACGTTTTCTTTTTCATCACACACATCCATATCAATTTTCACAATTTTTTTCACTTGTCTGTTATCTTTTTCAGCAATTCTTTAATGCCAAACGTTCTGATTTTTTACTTACACTATGCTCACTCTAAATTAACTTGCCCGTATGGACAAAACAGCGAAGTCTGCTCCATACGGTCAGGCCTCGCTGTCTGTCTAAGAAAATATTTAATTGGAGGATCTTTAGTATTCCACTTTCCACATATAACGTCTTTCATCCATAGAATGGCCACGCACTTCCGCCATCTGGGAAACATAGTATCTCTCAATCGGAATCATAACAACCGGATTAAAGAATTCTACGACGCTCTTATCGATTTTACCGCCATTTAATTTTTCAAAATCAATTACAATATAATTTTCCGCATAAGTACGCAGGAATTTTAAGCAGCGTTCATCCAATGCGCGGGTTCTTCCCTCACTCATCAGAAGGATCATCGGAAGCTTCTTATCCGTTGTTTCAAATGGACCATGGAAGTACTCACCCGTATGCAGGCACACAGCATGCTTCCACTGCATCTCCATGAAATGACAGCAGCACATGGAATATGCAACTCCATAGTTTGAACCAGATGCCAGCACGTAAAATACAGGTTCATCTTTATATTTTTCTGCCCAGGCTTTTGCATCCGCCAAAACATTTTTCTTGCCTTCTTCTATAATTTCATCAATGTAACGGTATGCTTCCATCGCCTTGTCATAATTCTCCCAGTTTTCAAACTGTTTTAACAGCTCAAAACCAATCCGAAGGGCGTTCGCCTGGTTAGAATCACTATATACCTGATCATCACCATTTGAATATGTCACAACATACTGCCCAACTTTTGCCATACCTGTCTGCATATTTCCCGTCATAGCGATTGTCACTGCACCTGCAGCATTAGCTGTTTTTACTGCCTCCACGGTCTCAGGCGTTGCCTTTAATGAACAAATAACTGCGACGCACCGCTCATCCAGTTCTTTTGGTGTTGCATGAACAAATTCATTGCTGGTATATGTAGTAGCGCTAAAAGTTTTTGCCTCACTCTGAAGAAGGTACAGCCCTGGGAAAATAGCTGCCTTAGATCCGCCGCAAGCTACAAAATACACATGCTTTAATCCACCCAGTTTGTCCATCTTTTCTTTGATCTCTGCTACAATTTCTTTTACTGATTTTTCCATCTTTCTGATCTCCTTTTCTTTTTTTGTATCAATTATTTGTCAAAATGACTTTCCATGTCCAAAAGCCCCCTGAACCATACAGGTTTTCGAAGAAAACTCTGCCCCTGCTTCCAGTGCTTTCCTTATCTCTTTTTCATAAATGCTTTCTTTCATCTGTATGCCATACTTTTTCCGGCTCTCCAGAAACGAAAGCAGAAATGCCGTTGCAAATGAATCCCCTGCTCCCAGCGTATCTACTGCTTCAACCAGATGCGGCGGCTGCTCATAAAACTGCGTTCCATCAAATAGAACTGCTCCATAGCTTCCTCTTGTTGCAATTACCATTGGGCATCCAGCACGAAACATTTTCTTACAAATTTCTTCCGCATCCTCTCTCGAAACGGAACCACATGAAAGAAACGCATACGTAATATACGGAGCAACCTTTTTTACTCGTTCTTCATCGATCCACTGACCCGAAAAATCATACGATACAGAGATTCCCTGTTCTGCCAATTTAGGAAGCTGTTCATCAAAATAGCTATTATTGGTCGTGTGCACATGATCAAATGTTTTAATATACTCCAGATCTTCCACGTCCAGATTTAACGGATTTTCTTTTAATACGCCGCCTTTGTTGCTCCCAAGAAAAACACGGTCTCCGTCCACCAGCGTAACCCTCGCATAACCATTTTCTCCTTCATACTGACGGCACCGGCTGTGTTCTACCTGCAGCTCATCGAGTGTTGCTATCACATGTTCTGCAACCTCATCCCGTCCGAACACTCCCATATAAGCTGACTCTGCCCCCAGCATCCCTGCATAAACTGCAAAGTTTGCAGCCTGACCTCCCGGAAACATAAGCCTGAGATGTTCATATTTGTCGCACACATTGTCCCCAATTCCAATGACCCGCATTTTTTCATCTCCTTCGAATTGATTATATATCATTATATAATGTTATGATATCATATTATACTTATGTATGTATTTTGTCAAGTGATTTCTGTATTTTTTTACATCACTTTTTTTCTAGGTACTGTTCACGCATACGTGCCCAGTAACGGAATTTCTATCATCTCCGTTTCCGTGTTCCTGATAAAAAGAAAAGGCTGACTCCTGTTAGCGCAAATTTTTCTTGCTTTCTAACCTGAATCAGCCTTTTCTTTTCAATTAATTTACTCTATTCCTATTGTAGATTCACAGACATAAAATGAGCATTTTTCTCCATTAAACACCTGATGCCCTACATAAATGGGTTCCTTCTCAGCCGTATATGCCACACTTTTGATAAAAAGCATCGAAGTTCCTTTCGCCATCTGCAAAAGCTCTGCTTCCGCTGCTGTCGCCCTGCAAAGTTCAATCCATTTTTCTGAAATTGCCACTGCTGTATGAGAGTGTTCCTTCAAAAATGTAAACAATGAATTGTCATCAAATCGTTCTTCCAGAAGAAATGCATATTTAAGTGGAAAATAGTTACGCTCAATCGCCATCGGCATACCATCCGCATAGCGGACTCTGGATATATAGATAACTTGACTGCCTTTTTCCACATTCAAAAGCCGGGCTATCTTTTCACTCGCCGGTTCCAGCCTGTTTTCAAGCATACGTCCTCCGGCCTTCATTCCCATATGAGCACACATTTCCGAAAAACTCTGCAATTTTTTCATATCCTTAGTTACTTTGCGCTGGCAGACAAATGTTCCTTTTCCCTGTTTTTTTTCTACAAGTCCTTTTTCCACCAATTCGCTGACTGCTTTTCGAACTGTAATGATACTGACTCCAAACGATTTTGCCATTTCACCTTCCGTTTGCAGCTTTTCTCCTGGTTTATATTCACCATCACTTATTTTTTGTTCAATTTTTTCTTTTAATTGGACATACAGCGGCACTGCGGCACTACTATTTAACATTTTCTTTCTCCCTGTTCCTAATAACATGAATGATATAACTCTTTATATAACAATATAAACTATATCTAAATAAAATGCAATCATATACACGGATCTTTGATACCTCTTTCCTCTAAAAATACCCTGTAAGCCGCATAAAGTCTTATATTTTTTTGTCAATTTCGCACAATAATCCATTTTCTTTTTTGATAAGAAAAAGCAATTTTCACAGTTCTTTTTTACGAATCTTTCCGCTTTCAGTCTTTGGAAACTCCTTTAGAAAGACAAATTCGCGGGGAATCTCATAATCTGCCAGTCTTTCTGCCAAAAATTCCCGAATTGCCATATTGGTACAACCACATTTTCCGCTGTCACTTCCGGCAATTTCTTCCCTTTCAGCTTCTTTCTCCCACACAATCCACACTTTCAGATAATCGCGCCCATGCTCATGGACTGCCTTCACTGCCGTCTCTGCCACTCCCGGAAATGTCCGCACCGCTTCTTCGACCCGGAGGGATGACACTTTTCTCCCATTTATATTGCAGATATCATCATCCCGCCCATCAAAATAGAAGAGTCCCTCTGCATCTGTGTGACCGCAATCCCCAATCACCGCGTCATTTCCAATTCCAAGGATTCCATACCGCGTTTTTACATGAAAATGGTCGTTTTCAATCCAGACATCCACCTCTGGAAATGCACGGCCAACCAGCGTCGTATCTTCTTTCATCTCACTTCCACGGATATAGGTAATATAGTTCAGCTCGCTGGCGCCATAATACAATGTAATCTCCGCTTCGGGAAATGCCTTTTTAAACTGCACTGCCTCCCCACCGCCCATACTCTGGGAGCCGCTGACAAAAGAAATAATCCGGTAATTGACCGCCTGTTCCCGCTCATAGATACGCCGCAGCGCCCGCAGCTTGACCGGAATCAGATAGACGCTGGTCGCCTGTTCTGCCTCGATCATCCGCTTCCAGAGGCGCGGATCAAAGGAATCCGCCGCAACGACGCTTCCGCCGGACGCAAGCTGCGCCATATAAAGGTTCAGGTTGCCCGTAAACGCCAGGCTCCCCTGCATAAACGTAATGCTTCCCTCTCCCATTTTGAAAATTTTATTCTGAAGCTTAAAAAAATCGTGCCAGCTTTCAAAGGAGCGGAACAATACTTTCTGACGACCGGAGGTTCCCGACGTCATCACACCCATATATGCCCCTTCCGGAGGTGTCACGTCACGCAATTCATCGGAAATTTTTACATCGGACGGTGCAATCACCGGAACCGTATTTCCGTCTCCATATGCCAGAAACTGAATAAGCTGATGCGCGATCGTCGGTTCCTGGATCCAGTGGATGTGACGTTTTCCCTGTTTTTCTTCTATCTCTTTCGGATGTTTCCTTACACGTTCTGCCGCCTCGATGAGCTCCCCGAACGTATAGCGCTCTTTCTCCGTGATCAGGGCTTCCCACTCTGGCGGGTATGCCCGGAGCGCATCCAGATATGTATTTATACGTTGTGTCTGTATTTCTTTCATGATTAATTCCTGTCTTTTACTTATTTTTATATAGAACTTTTTACCAAATTTGAGCTTTTAAATTTACCACATTTACTTTTTATATCATTCAAGCACTGTCTTCATCTACTTCATTACTTTCTCCACCAGAATACTGCTTCCGATCCCTCCGGCGGCTGCCACGCAGCACATTCCCAAATGCCCATTTTTATATTCCAGTGCTTTCATCAGATGCAGCAGAATCATTGCGCCGGAGACTCCATATGGATGCCCATAGGCAAGTGCCCCGCCCCAGATATTATAACGGTCTTCAATCCCCGGAAATGCACGTTCAAATAGAACATCAATAACGGCAAACGCTTCATTGACCTCAAAAGCATCGATCTCCTGATAAGAATGCCCCGTTTTTGCAAGTATCGCCTTAGCAGCGCTGACGGCTGATTTTGGGCTCATCATCGGATCATCCCCTATCGCTGTACCAAACCGGAAACGGCATTCTGCTTTCCGTCCCTGTTCCCGCAAAAACCTTTCCGAACAAAGTACCACAAATGCCGCGCCATCGTGCATCAGGCACGCATTTGCCGCCGTGATTTTCGTGCCATTTGGAAGCAGATACGGCAGGCGGTCGATCAGACGCTGGCTCATTGTCGGACGGATTCCCTCATCCCGGCTGCTGCCGTCGATGGAAACCGTTATATCCTCCAATATTCCCTCTTTGCGCGCCTGCGCCGCCCTCTTATGGCTCCGGAGCACCCAGGTGTCCATCTCTTCCTTAGAGACATTTTCCCGGATCGCAGTCTCCTCCGCGCCCTCTAACATAACCTGCTCGCCGCGCTTTCCCGGCACAAACTGTGCAACCGTATACACCTTTCCACCGTCATACTCCGGATGGTTCGGGGACATCATGCGGTACGGCTGTACCGAAGAACTCTCCATTCCCCCGGCAATGACCAGATCCGCCATCCCGCTCTCAATCTTGGCTGCTGCCGCGCTGATCGCCTCCAGCGCCGACCCGCACTGCAGATCCAAAGTAACCGCCGGAATCCGCTCTGGAAGCCCTGCCGAAAGTGCCGCCAGACGCGTGATATTGCCGCCTCCCCCGACCGCATTTCCTCCTATTATATAGTCGATCGCATCGGTTGGAAGCTCAAATCGCGAAACCACCTCCCGCAGCACCTCCGCCCCCAGCTTTTCCGCCGGGATATGACGGTACATTCCATCTTTCACCCCGATGTAACTGCGCAAACCGCCCAGAATATATACGTGATTCATACTTTTCTCCTGTTTTTCTTCTATTCCTAATTAAAATTAAAGGGATGCGGCAACGGACTCCTCATGCCTCCTGGCTGCATTTCTGCACTAAAAGGCTGATTCTGTTCACTACCACATCCCATCTTTATTTTCTATCTAATTTCCAAATAAGCCCGTCCGCTTCAGCGCCTTTCCAAGTGCTACCGCTGCCACACACTTAACGATGTCCAGCGGAATAAACGGAATTATCGACTGCACGATAACTGCACCCCACGGCTGTCCGGTCACGTGTTTCATCCAGCCTGCACCGAATGCGTAAATCACCGGAATACCAACTACAATCAGGAACGCTGTCTGGAATGCAACATTTTTCCATTTCCGGCAGAACAGGGAAATCAGGAACGCTACAACCAGAAATCCGATATAGTAACCGCCGCTCGGTCCAAGCAGTTTTCCCGGTCCTGCGCTTCCGCCGCTGAATACCGGCACGCCGCATAAGCCTAACAGCAGCCAGCTCGCCATAACTAAAATGGTATCCTGTGGTGCAATCAGCAGACCGATCAGGTTGACAATCATCGTCTGCGCTGTGATCTTTGCATCCGAAAACGGAAGCGGAATCGCGATATACGAAGACACACTGATAAGAGCCAGCATCATCGCCAAAAGTGTAAGCCGCTTCGCGCTCCATGCGCCGTGTACGTTCACTGCACTTGTCTCTGAACTCATTATATATACCTCCTCAGTGATAAAATTCTAAGCCGTGTAATGCATTTTCCTATGAATCACACACAGAGAATCTTTGCTAGAAAAGAGTATATCGGAATTTCAGAGGATTGTCAACCTTGTTTTTATAAATGGTTTACATATGCATCCATAGCTCCTCTGCACCCACTTTATCATCGGCATCCCTATTTTTCTGTAATCGAAAGAATTTCCTTTCCCTCTTGCTTCGTTCTCAGATACACCGCGTTTCTTCCCTCCTGCCCCGAATCCGACAGATATACCTCCTCATCAGGACGAAGTGGGGCAAGAAAACGTACTTCCAGAGCGGTCTGTCCCTTCATCCAGCCCTTCTTCCACAGACGAAGCAGGCAGGCATTCATAACAAGAAACCCCGGCAGAACTGCCGCTTCTCCCTGATGGATCGGATTGGTATCTGCCGCCTCCCGGAGATATTCTTCCATCTGGCTGCGGCTAAATGCCAGCGTATCATCATCCTCACTTCCCAGTTCCGTAATTGCTTTCATGAGCGGCATTTTCTCTTTTTCCGGGACAAGGACGCTCTGGCGCGGTTTTACCAGCAGCACTTCCATCTCCTCATTTTCCCGTTCCTTTTCCTCCTCCGCTACCGCTATGCGGACCCGGATTGCCGAGCGGCCTTTTTTGATGATTTCTGGAGTTAATTTGGTATGGCAAAACTCATTCTCCCCCTGTTTGGGCTGCCAGTCCAGATGAAGTGTAGTTGTGCCTATCATCCATCCCTCGTATCCTTCCAATGTGGAGAGAGCGCACTCAAAGCAAAGAAGCTTCTTTTTCAATCTATCATTCACGGTATTTTCGACCTCTTCGTTATAAATTATAAATCTGACTCGTATGCACTTTTCGCTGCTCATTATACTAGATCTGTTCCAGAATCACAATATCCGAATCTCCCGCGTCTCCCCCTGATCCACCGGAATAAATCGGTCTTTTAAGCCCGGCGTCAGCCAGATCGTGCCGCTCTCGTCAACCATGACTGCCTCATAGTCCTGATGCGCCGCCCAGTGTGCCGCTGCCTTTTCCCGTCCCATGACAAACAGGGCGGTCGAAAGCCCATCGCAGCGCAGTCCGCACGGTCCGATGATTGTCACAGAAATCAGCCCGCTATGCGCCGGCGCCCCAGTGGACGGATCCATGATATGCCAGTAAATTGTTCCGTCATCATCCGTGAAATAGCGCTCATAGCCGCCGGAGGTAATGACCGTCTCATCCTGCACCCTGACTCCGCCCAGATAGCCGTCGCTCTCCGGATCCTTGATGCCGACATACCATTTCTCGCCATCCGGTTTTGTTCCGATCGTCTGGATATTGCCTCCAAGACTGAACAGTGCGCTCGTCACTCCGTCCTCCTTCATAGTCTTTACCACCTCATCTCCGGTAAATCCCTTTCCGACACCGCCTAGATCCACCATCATTTCTGGCTCGATCGATGCCGTATCTGCTTCTAAGTCGACCAGACGATAATCGACCGATTTAAGCAGGCTTTCCCGCTCGCTCTCACTGGGGACCCGGTAATTTCCCGTTGTAAATCCCCAGCTTTGCACAACCGGGTAAATCGAAATATCGAGCGCACCATCTGTTTCTGCTCCCAGCGCCAGCGCCTCCTGCATCAGATAACGCGTATCCGCTGAAAGTTCCGCTGTTTTCTTCTGGTTCAGATGAAAAATATCGCTGTTTTCCTGCGTTGTCGAAAGCTCCCCTTCCAGCTCTTCCACCCGCCGTTTCACTTTTTCCTGCAAATCTGCACTTCCGCCGTAGGCGTCAAACTGCATCACAGTATCCATCGCAAACACTGTCCAATTCTGCCCTTCTCCCGGATTCTGGTTTGAATTTGAGGGATTTTTCTCTAAATTTTTGTTTTTTTCTACTGCTTCCACATTTTCTGCCGTCTCTTCCATAGACGCAGATAAACGAGGACGGTCATTCTGGACCGCCCCCGTTTGATCCGGCTGCGATGAAGCACCGCAACCACACAGCAGCAGGGTTAATAAAATCCACCACTTCTGTTTCAATTTTTACTCCTTTAAATAAAACTACTCTTCTTCGGAAACAGACTCTTCTTTCTCAGAAGCATCGCCTTTACCGCCGTCAGATTCTTCCTTATCAGAAGTATCATCTTTTACATCACCGGTCTCATCCTTCTTGGAATCATTGTCCTTAGATTCGTCCGTTTCATTCTTCTTGGAATCGTCACCAGTTTCGCCGGATTCATCTTTCGAATCATCCTTGTCAGCATCGCCTTTATCTGAAGTTTCGTCTTTCTTCTCATCCGAAGTATCCTTGGACTCGTCCGAATCCTCTTTCTTGTCCTCGTCTACTTCCGGTGCCTTGTTCGCATCGTCTGTCTCGTTCTTCTTATCGCCATCCGGTACATCTGCCTTGTTTTCGTCATTCGTCTTCGGCTCTTCCGGTGTTTGCTCCGGTGTGGTTACTCCCTCGGTTGGGGTGGTGACGATCTCGCTTGGGAGGACTTCGTCGGCAAGAAGCGTTTTGGATTCCTTGATTAATTTCCAGTTTTTATCAAGTTTGCACTCAATCGTTCCGTTATTCTTAGTGTAGATAAGAATTTCATTATCCTCTTCTTCACTTAATCCGGACGCTGAAACCTTTAAACAATCATAATTATCATTGCTATAAGATGTATCCGTTGCATGCGGTGCAAACTCACCACTTCCAAGGAACGAGGAAACGGATGCCTTGCTATACTCTGTTCCATTTACTGCAACCGAATCAATCTCCTTTAAGAAAGTTTTTAACTTTTCCCCCTCAACTCCATTGAAACGGATCAGTAAATAATCTCCTGTCCAACTACTCTCTTTTACAACACTGGAAACCTCAATTTCTGTATCTGCTTTCTGGCTCTCAACTGTAACCGTGATCGACTGATTCTTGTAACCTTTTGCTTCGATCACAATCTCATTCAAGCCACTATCCAGTGTGCCAGTCTGAATTGTCAATGTTGTACCATTTACTGCAAATTCAAGTGCAACATCTTCCTCCTCATCATTGCCAGTTACTTTTACAGACTTAATTGCTTTCAGATACTCTTCATCACCAGTCAGAACCAGCGGTTCTCCCTCATCAACCGTAGTGTTGCCTGTCAGCTTCGGTGCTGGAAGCAGTTTCTCTTCGTCACCCGCTAACTTCATATCCTTTGTAACTGTAAAGGTAAGCTCTTCGTATCCTTCTGCCTGGATCGTTACATCGGTGCTTTCTTCGGTGCTGAAACCGTCTAAAGTGAAATCGATGCAATCAAAATCCTGTACATTGTTATCTGGATCATCTGCATCTGTCATCTTCCATGTAGGGTTATACGAACTAAGGCTGTAAGTTGCTTTCGTATACTCTTTATTTCCAACTTTCACGGATGTAATCTTAGCCAAGTAATCTTTTACACTCGTTCCCTTTGAAGCTTTAAAAGAAGCACGTCCAAAATCTGGATCAAATGACCAACTGGCTTTATGTTTGCTGAACTCCACTACTTCTGGAGCTGCCATCTCTTCCTGAATTTCTTCCTCTTCCTTCTCAACCACAAATTCACATCTCAGGGCCTCTGTGTAGTAATTCGAACGAAGTGTCAGTTTATAAGTTCCCGGCTGAACCTGATGGAGAATCAGCTTCTTGCCATCCCCGGATACTTCATAGTAAACATCGTTGCTGCTGGACACGCCTTTCGTGTAGATATTTCTCTCAACCGCATCTTCCTCGTCAGAAAGCAGGGTAACAGATTTCAGGTTCTTCAGGAAATCTCCCTTGCTGCCATTAACGGTAAATTCAGCATTTGCAAAATAGTAGGTCTTATTAGAATCTTCTTTTTTCTCAGCTGCAAACGCCTCTTTATCATCCGCATAATCAACGTTCAGCGATAAATCGTTTTCCAGCACCTTATCGTATGTAAATGCGATACTCTGGCTCTTATATCCCGTTGCATCGACAGTCAGCTTATACTCCTCACCAGCCTTGAATACATCCGCCTCTATGGTAATGGTGCCAGCTTCTTTATCGATGGAATATTTGTCCTTGCTGAGTGCCTGCCAGTTTCCGTTGACAACGATACTCTGAACCGCCTCGATATACTCTGTATCCTCTGTCCGCAGGACTACCGGCTCGCCCTCTTTGTTCTGTACAACTGTAATCGCCGGTGCATCCTGACGGGAGAAGTTTCCATTGTACTGGATATCGCCGAGCAGACCATCTTCGAGAACTTCTTTTGCCGTTGCCGGATGGTTCGGATCCAGTGCTCCGTTTTCACGGTAATCTGCAAATGGAAGCATTCTGTTCTCTTCGTATTTCTGATTCTCGCTCTTATTTACGTAGTCTGCCCATCTGAAGAAATCATCATCTCCAGTATCAAAGACAGCATCCGGAATCGCATTGTTCCACCACTCCATCACTGCCTTGGACGCATCATTTTCCATCTTGGTCTGTTCAAGGAGATGTGCATTTACAAGCAGATCTGAATCAAAAATCAGGTTTGCAGAGATTGCAGAGCTTCCTGAGCTGCTGCCGCTGGAGCTTCCACTTCCGCCGGAACCGGTCGATGCGGTGCTGATACCGTCGAATCCGTATGCCGCCATTTTCTGGCCATTGGTCTGTTCCTTCTCTTTTACCGGCTCTGCGTCCGTTGTCACCTTGAAGCTCTTGGAGAATGACCGGAAACCATTTGCATATACAGTGATCTTGTAGTTGCCCTTGTATGGCAGATGGTCTGTATTATCATTGTACAGAACAAATAAATCCTGGCTGTAGAGATACCAGTCATCGATCATCTTAAGGTCGCTTACTGTTCCGTTCGGATCTTCCAGGGTCACACGCTCGATCGGTGTCTCAATTGCGTATACCAGATCGCTGACTGCAAAATGGAGATTCTTACCGGACTGCGGTGTTTCCTTAAGCTCCAGCGTCGGTACTGTCTCATTGACGACATGAATCGGGACGAGCGCAGAACCGCCTGCCGACGATACAACCCGCACATAATAACGTCCATTATTGTAGAAATTGCTCTGTCCTGTCTGGATAGTCAGCTGTCCAACGCGTCCCTGTCCGTGCGCCACATTCTTTTCACTGTCAAATACGAGGCTTGAATTGATTGTGTTCTTCTGCTCATCGTATTTAACCAGTTCCAGCTTGCGGATGCCGTCAAACCACTCTTTTTCCTCGTCTGTATTGTAGTTAAACAGAATGGTAACGGCTGCTTTTCCATTTTCCGGAAGAACCGCATCCGGCGAATAGCTCGGATGAGTCTGTTTCTCCTCGTTCAAGTTATAAGTAGTCTTTTTCGGAGAAATGCGGGGATTTCCGTTTTCATCGTAATTGGTCAGATAATAGTCCCAATAAGCGACCGGCTCATGCGTCAGAATCTTCTCAGGCAGATAGCCGTCGTTTTCCTCATATACAGCATCTTCCTGGCTCTCATTGCTCAGAACCACCGTCTCTTCCTTTGCCGCATCTTCTTTGCTGCTGACGGTTACTTTGCCCGGTGTGCCAAGAAGCGCCAGTTTTGCCATACGTCCGTCATCTGTGATCGGAGTTAGAAGATTGGTTACGTCTTTTCCATCGACCTTAACGACCGTATTGTCTGCATTGTATCCCTCATCAAATGCGATCGGAAGCCACCAGCCCAGGGAATTTACTTCGGTAAGCTTTGTCTTCGTCTCATCTACCAGCGAAACCATCTGCGGCTTGTCTGGATTTTCAGTGTTTCCGTTATCTCCGGCATTTCCGCCATTCTGGTTTCCGTCATTCCCGGAATTACCGTTATTTCCAGAATTACTGTTATTTCCGGAATTACTGTTATTTCCAGAATTACTGTTGCTTCCAGAGCCCCCCGAATGGCTGCCGCCGGAACTGCCGGAATTCCCTGAACCGCCTCCTGATACGCTGCTTCCGTTGCCGTCTGCTGCCGGGCTGCTCGCGTAACCTCTATCCGCACGGGTCTGGACCTCTCCATTTTCATTGACCCACTGTCCATCCGCATTGACGCTGTAGCCGTCCGGCGTCCGACCTTCGGTGTGCATCTGACCATAGTTTTCTGCGCTCAAGTTATCAAAATAATAGCATTTTCCATCAATCCACTGCCATCCGGTCACGGTCATACCTTCCGTTCCATCGGATGCAGTGCTGAAGAAATACCATTTTCCTGCATTGTCCTTCCACCAGCCGCGGCGCATCTGTCCTTCCACGCCATCGGCAGTTGTGTTCATATAGTACCGGCGTCCATCGACGGTGATCCATCCAGTCATCATCCGTCCGCTCTGCGGATCCAGATAATACCAGCCGCTCTCGGTCTTGACCCATCCAGTCTTAAGCGTTCCGTCCGTTCCCTGATATTTCCAGTCCTGTCCTTCCTGAATCCAGGCGCCGGTCTGTACTCCGGACTCCGATGCCGGTCCGGTTGAAGCATAAGCAGTACCTGCCTGCGCCGCCGCTAACACGGTCACCGCTGCCAGAATTGCCTGCCGGGATCTTCCCTTACCTTTCATACATATTCCTCCATATAATCTTTTGTAGTATCTTACTCTCCGCACCGGATTAGGCATTCCTAACTCAGGCAGCCGAGGAGGTTAGTATAAACTAATCTAATAAAATCTGTCAATTATTTAAATCTATTTAAAAATGAGAATTTTTATCTATTTTTAATTGAATTTTATTCTCAATAAAGCATTGATTTTTTAATTACTAAAACTAACATGCAAATTTCTTTTTCCATTCAGCACATGTTAAGTCTCATTTTGCAGCGATTTTTTCCGCCTTTTTCCCTGATATTGCCTCGCTTGTCATGAATTTTAAAAAAACATATTTTGAGAATTTTTTTCTGTTTGCTTCATTTCGTATATTTTTATCCTTTTCGCACATACTCCATCTGTAAACATTTTGTCCCATTCCAGTCCCTTCGCGGTCACTGATATTGGCTTCTCTGATAGGAGATTTACACGATGCAGATTTCTTCATCCATTGAAAATAACCGGACTTTTTTTCAAAAAAAGCTCCGACCGGACATCAGTTTTGATGTCGTAGATCGGAACCTGATGATCGGCGGGCGCGATGCCTGCCTCTACTGTATTGATGGTTTTACCAAGGACGATACGCTTTTAAAAGTGCTGCAGGCGATGAGCAGCATTGAAACCGCCCAGATGCCTGACAATGCAAACGATTTTGCCGCCCTCTACCTCGCCTACGGCGAAATCGGGCTGGAAACGGATTCGGACGCGCTGATTATCCAGCTTCTCTCCGGTGTTCCTTTTCTTCTGATCGACGGGTATGCACAGGCACTCACAATAGACTGCCGCACCTATCCCGCCCGCGGAGTCAGCGAACCTGAAAAGGATAAGGTATTGCGCGGCTCGCGCGATGGTTTTGTCGAAACGCTTGTGTTCAATACGGCTCTGATCCGGCGGCGCATCCGCGATCCGAAGCTGCGGATGGAAATCATGAATATTGGGGAAAGTTCGCACACCGATATCGCCATCTGCTACATGGAAAACCGGGTGGACACCGAACTTTTAAACCGCATCCGCACCCGGATTCAAAAAGTGCATGTCGATGCCCTCTCGATGAACCAGGAAAGCCTTGCCGAATGTATTTATCCGCACAAATGGTTCAATCCGTTCCCAAAATTTCGTTTTTCAGAGCGTCCGGATACCTCCGCTGCCTCGATTCTGGAAGGAAATATCATCATTCTGGTGGACAATTCGCCATCCGCAATGATTCTGCCATCCTCTGTTTTCGATATCATCGAGGAAGCCGACGACTACTATTTTCCACCGCTGACCGGCACCTATCTGCGCCTGTCGCGGACGGTCATCTTTTTCCTGACCTTATTTCTGACACCGCTGTGGCTGCTTTTTATGCAGAATCCCGGCTGGATCCCGGAATGGCTCGCTTTTATCCGTGTCACCGACGAGATCCATGTGGCGCTGATCTATCAGCTTCTGATCCTGGAATTTGCCATCGATGGTCTGCGGCTCGCGGCAGTCAACACCCCCAGCATGCTGACGACACCGCTCAGTGTCATCGCCGGTATCGTGCTTGGAGAATACTCGGTCAAATCCGGCTGGTTCAACAGCGAGACGATGCTCTATATGGCGTTCGTCACGATCGCCAACTACTCGATGACGAGCTTCGAACTCGGCTACGCACTCAAATTCATGCGCGTCCTGCTCCTGATTCTGACCTTTTTCCTCAATCTCTGGGGCTTCATCGCAGGAACACTCATTGCCGTCGGCTGCCTTGTCTTTAACCGGACAATCGCCGGAAAAAGTTATATTTACCCGCTAATTCCATTTCACTGGAGTGAATTAAAAAAGCGGCTGCTCCGGAACCGGCTGCCGCATGAGGAGAAAAACGGGTAAGAATGTCGCATAAAATGTCCGCATACCCACAATTGCCCGGATGGTTCCGGGTACTGGCTGTGGTTTATGCGGACATTTTAACTTCTATATCTATCTTCTATTTTTCTTTCTTATACACTACCTCTTTCAGCACCTCCAGCGCCTCCTCATACCGCTCTGCTCCCATCGAGGCACAGGACAACAGGAGCTTCGGATATCCCTCTTGAAAATGATGCTCCTGTTTTTCCAAAAGACTCCCGACCGACTCCACCGGGCGGACGGCGACGCCTGCCTGTGCCGCATGCCCGGCAATTTCCACCGATGTAAGCGGGCTGTCAAGCTCCATGAGAACCAGAAAACCGGCATCGCCCAGATGCGTTCGCGCTTTTTCTCCAAAAATGCGCCGCACCGCATCACACAGACACTTTGCCTTTGCCGCGTACAATTTCTTGGACTTTCGGATCTGGCTTTCCAGATGTCCGTCCCGGATAAACTGGCAGAGGGCAATCTGCTCTGCCTTGGAGGCCGTCTGGTTATAAAAACGCCCCCGCTCCTGATACCGTTTCAGCAGATCCGGCGGCAGGACCATGTAGCTCATGCGGATCGATGGCAGAAGCAGCCTTGAAAATGTCCCCAGATACACTTGAAAATGTCCCCAGATACCCGACGCCCCGCCCGCCGGAAAGCCCCTGCAGGGACGGTGTCGGGCGGTTATAATAGCGGAACTCACTGTTGTAATCGTCCTCAATAATCAGCATATCCTCGCGCGCCGCATCCTTTAAAAGCTTCATCCGGTCGCCCACCGGCATGACCTCGCCCCAGACTGTCATCTGCGATGGGGTCAGATAGCAAACACTTTTCCCTGTATGTCTCATTGCCTCTGACATCTGTTCGGATAACCCTGTTTTCATCTCTCTTGCACATACATCTGGCTTTTCTATTCCGAACAAATCCTTTTTTGAGGACTCAATCCTCCTATCATTATTTTCCCAATACTCTCTTATATCCCCGGTCCGAAACCCATAATCCTCAAAAATCTGGCGTCCCTGCCGGAACGACGGATTAAAAAACCATGCACTGTCCCGCTCCCGCAGCATCGGGCACAAAATATGCAAGAGACTCTGCACACCCGCCCCTACTACGATACTGTCCGGCGTACAGATCACATTGCGGTGGCGCCCCAGATACGCACAGAGCGCCTCCCGGAATTCCCGCTCTCCCTGCGGTTCACCATAAGAAAGCAGCCGTTCATCCTGGCGCAGAGCGCTCTTGACATAGCGCCGCCATAAATCAAACTGGAAGCTCTCCCGATCCACATTTGAAGACGCAAAATCATACCGGATTTCCGGGCGTTCCTCCTGATGCGGCACACCATGCTCTATTTCCTCCCGGTTTGCAGCCGCCAGCACCGCATCCGTTACATAAAACCCGCTCTGCGGACGCGAAATGATATAGCCATCCGCCGCCAGCAGCATATACGCCGTCTCCACCGTCGTCCGTGAAAGCTGCAGCTGCAGGGAACATTTGCGGATCGACGGCAGCTTCGCTCCCGGCTTCATCTGCCCGGACACGATCAATTCTTTGTAATATTCATATACTCTCAGATACCGGCTCTGTCCCGGTTCGCTTAAATTCAGTTCCATCGTATTTCCTCTATCTATTTATGTAAACGGCAATGCACCGCATCGATCATCCGCATCATCCCATATCCCAGACAACCGCCCTCTTTCCGTCTTCACAATATTTTTCATCTCCACCACTTGTACCCCTTATATCCAACTGCCTTCCTCAATTATACCGTTTTCTCCTGCTTATAGGCAATCCCCAAAATTGAGTACTGTTACTGTTCACGCATACGTGCCCAGTAACGGAAATTCCGAGGAAGAAATCAAAGAGCCGCTTCTTCCTAAGAAAGAAGAAATCCCCCGCATGATTCCGGCTGAAGTTGGTCTGGCATACTGCAACAAGCTTTTCTTTTTGGAAAAGCAGTTCCGTGACCTTACTCCGGAAGAGCGAAAAGACAGACGTCTGGAAACAGAAGTGCCGATATGGGAAAACTTTTATGCATGGTTAGAACAACTCAATCCTGTAAAAAGAAGTAAGCTGGAAAAAGCTGTGATATACGCAAAAAACCATAAAGAAACACTGCGTAATTATCTTCAGGATGGAAGTTGCGAAATATCGAATAATGCAGCGGAACCACTGCCTGTTTAAGGCGAAGGATATCAAGGGGGCAGTGGACAATACGATGGATTATTCATCGCTTACGATTTACTAATTTCCCTAAACCATCCCACATCCAATCAAATTAAAAAGAGACACGGCATAAATTATTCTGATAGATTTTACATCAGATTGCTTTATGCCGTGCCTTTTATGTTATTATAATGATTGCTACATACATATAGCAGGCTTCACCCTCCGTTATACACCGGATTCGAATTGATTTTCGGTACGAAGGCAACAGCCGTTCCGCAATTTTCACCATCCTCCCCATACTTCTTCATAGATCTGTCCGGCAGAAAATACTCAGGATGGATGTTTTGCCAAGTATACCAATGTTTCAAATTCCCGACGAGTCATAGAAATCAACTCACCGTTTCGGTATGCTGTTCTCTCCTTCAGCCGAAGCTCCAAGCCCGGAAAAACAAGAGTGTTACAAAGGTGGGATGTCACAATATGGTCAAATCCTGGCTCGACCGCAATAATCTCCATAATTCTACTGAGTATATATTCTTCATGGTCGGTAAGCGACATTACCAGAAACTTGCCCATATTGTTCACATCCCTCTTTATTGATATTATTTTTGCATTACATTACGGGGTCATTTTTCATCTGTCGGATGCGGTATTCACCGCCATCGTCCCGTCTGCATAGAAGTAGTACCACTTACCATCGATCTGCTTCCAGTCTCCGGCAAACATTATTCCGGTGACCTTGTCCAGCCAGTACCACTTCTGATCCTCGGAGAGCCAGCCCTTCACTGACTCCCCGTTTCTGTAATAGTTCCACTGGCCGCTGTCATTCTGCTGCCAGCCGTTTGCGGCCTGCGAGTCAATGACGATTTCCACAAACCGCCGCAGAACCGTGGCGACCTCGGCGCGGGTGGCGGTTCCCTTAGGGTCAAACTTATTTTCATTCTTCCCAGCCAGGATGCCCGCCTGCTGCATGGACTTGACCGCATCCTTCGCCCAGCTGCTGATCTGTGTGTTGTCCGCAAAGGTCACAGCCTTCAAGGTCTGGGGCAGGTCATAGCCCAGCTTTGCAGCATAATTTTTCATAATCACCGCCATCTGTTCCCGGTTGATGTTGGTGTCCGGTGCAAAGGTGGTGGCGGTAACGCCCTCCACAATGCCGGTCTGCGCCGCCCAGTTCACATAGGGGGCATAGTAAGCGTCGGCTTTCACATCGGTGAATTTCCCGGTCTGGTAACTGTCCGGGTTGATGCCCGCCAACCGCCCCAGAGCTGTCACAAACATTCCTCTGGTCATGCCGGTGTCCGGGCTAAAGGTGGTGTCGCTGGTGCCGGAGAGCAGTCCCCGGCTGGCTGCAAAGAGGATGTTATCTGCTGCCCAGTGGCCGGTAATATCGGTAAAGGCCGGGGCAGGGTTCTTGTAGCCCACGCCGTAAACGCTGAAATGACCG
>NZ_FR895107.1:0-2720 GCF_000434655.1 Clostridium sp. CAG:43
AGTTATTAAGAACTCTAAGAATACGCTAAAAATCGGGGCAACAGGATTTGAACCTGCGACCTCTCGGCCCCCAGCCGAGCGCGCTACCAAGCTACGCCATACCCCGAAAATAAATCATAGCTGCACTTTGCCAAATTTTCAGCTGACATATACCGCCATTTGTTGAAGTATTATATGCGTATCATTATATCAAAATTACATCAAAAATCAACTATGACTTCTAAATTTTCGCTGCCGGATGTTTGTTTTTTGATGTAATTTTGATGGTTGAGTGGAATTTTACGAATCAATGGAATGGATCAATAGAATGAATATTTTCCCAATATTGACTCCAAATTTGAAAAATGGTATGATGAAAACGTGGATAATTAAAAGAAAAGGTCATAGCAGAGTCTTCGGCTGTGACCTTTTGTAGTAACCAACCCCAAGGAGAACATCATGATAAGTTTTGACCTCGACATGACCCTCTTAGACCACCGGACGGATCAGATCACACCGAGTGCGCTGGAGGCGATTGAAAAGCTGCGCCCGAAGTACAAGATTGTGCTGGCAACGGGGCGCGATATGGATAATTATTACAGTACATCGTACCGGGACATCGTCCGTCCGGATGCGATTGTACATATGAACGGGACGAAGATTACAGTGGGAGATAAGCTGCTGTTTGAGCACATCTTTGATCCGGAACTCCTACGCCGGGTGCTGAGTTTCTGCGATGAAAAGGGCTTCGGAATCGGCATGACGGTGGGGGATGAAGATTACTATATCCATCCGGAGATCATTGCGGCTAATGATATCCGCTTCTGGGGAAGCTGCGGGCGGCAGTTCCAGGATCCGTGGAAGATGCTCACGATGCCGGTCCGGACACTGGCGTTTGTCGGCAGCCGTGAACAGGTGAAGGAGATGGAACGGGAATTTCCGACCCTGAAATTGCCGATGTTTGCGAGCGGACATGGCGCGGATGTGGTCGAGAAAGGCAATTCCAAGGCGGACGGACTCCGCAGGCTGGCGGTGTATTTTGGAGAAAAAGAAGATCTCTCCGATACAGTGGCATTTGGCGACAGCATGAATGATATCGAGGTTGTGCAGGAAGCCGGCATCGGCGTGGCGATGGGAAATGCAGTGGATGCGCTTAAAAAAGTAGCCGATTACGTGACGGCACCGATCGGGGAAGATGGAATTTATAAAGCGTGCGAACACCTTCATTTATTTTAAAGAAGTTATTTTCCTATTTTACCTGTTCCCATTTTCCTATATAAATGATATAATAGCTACCAAACGGTTATTGTCCACAGGTGAGTTCCTTTGAGTAGAAATTCCATGCAGTACAATAACAAGAAATGACTTAAAAGGCGCGTGCCTGCAAGCTTTGACTAAAAGGATGAACTGCGGCTGCAGAAATCGGCAGTGCGGCAGGGAACCGGACACGCACCGGGAAAAAAGAGAGGATGTAACAGATGGAACATTTAATTACTCCGGCTGGTTATAAACCGGTATTGGATTTGAGAGAAACACAGGTTGCTATCAAGGAAATCAAGGACTTTTTTCAGAGAGAACTGGCAAAACAGCTCAATCTGACCCGTGTGTCCGCACCGCTTTTTGTACTGCCGGAATCTGGTCTGAACGATAACTTAAACGGCGTAGAGCGCCCGGTATCCTTTGGAATTCTGGAGCAGAAAGATCGGAAGGCTGAGATTGTACATTCTCTCGCCAAATGGAAACGTCAGGCATTAAAAGAGTACGGATTTCAGGAAGGTGAAGGCCTTTACACCGACATGAGCGCGATCCGTCGTGATGAGGATACAGACAACATCCATTCCATTTATGTGGATCAGTGGGACTGGGAGAAGATCATCAGTAAAAAAGATCGTACCCGTGAGACACTGGAATCCATTGTCCGTTCGGTTTACAAGGCACTGAAAGTGACCGAGGACTATATGGCATATGAGTATGAGTACATTGGACGTTATCTTCCGGAAAATATCACATTTGTGACGACCCAGGAGCTGGAAGATATGTATCCGGATTGCACACCGAAGGAGCGCGAGTACAAGATTGCGAAGTTGCACGGTGCGGTATTTATTGAGCAGATTGGTGACAAGATGAAATCCGGTGAGAAGCACGATGGTCGTGCCCCGGACTATGATGACTGGAAATTAAACGGCGATATTCTGGTATATTATCCAGTTCTGGATATCGGACTGGAGCTTTCTTCCATGGGTATCCGTGTTGATGAGGATTCCCTGAAAGAGCAGCTGGTAAAGGCGGGATGTGAGGAACGCGCGGAGCTGCCATTCCAGAAAGCAGTTCTGGAGGGAGAGCTTCCGTATACAGTCGGCGGCGGTATCGGTCAGTCCCGTATCTGTATGTTCTTCCTGCGGAAAGCACATATCGGAGAGGTGCAGGCGTCGATCTGGCCGGACGGTGTGCGCGCAGAGGCAGAGGCTCACAACATTCATCTGCTGTAAAAATAAAATTGATGAAAAGCTGCCCGGGAAAGTGATTTTCTGCGGCAGTTTTTTGTGTAATGGGAAGCCCATAGAATGAGAGGATAGGATATTTATATGGCGGATCATATCTATGATTTAATTATTATCGGTGCGGGATATACGGCAGCGCTGCGTGCGGCGGCGATGGGGATGGATGCAGTCCTGATCGAGAAAAAAGCGCTGGGTGGCTCATGCGTCAATACCGGCTGTATTCCTGCCAAGGCGCTTCTG
>NZ_FR895107.1:2751-10561 GCF_000434655.1 Clostridium sp. CAG:43
GGCGCTTCTGCAGGCGACGGCAGTCTACCGGGATATGTTGAAAGCATTCCGGTTTGGCATCGTGGCGGAGAAGGTCAGCTTTGACTGGCGGCAGATGCAGATTTATAAAAATGAGTCCGTGGAATCATTCCGCTCAATGATTCAGGGAATGTTAGAAAAAGCGGAGGTGGAGATGATTCACGGCGATGCGCGCCTGCATGCGGATAATGTGGTGCGTGTGACGACCTCCAAAGGCGCATTGACGCTGAAAGGAAAAAATGTGATTCTGGCAACCGGTTCCAGCCCTGTGATTCCGGATATCCCGGGAATTGATCTGCCGCAGGTTATGACAAGCCGTGATATTCTGCGGATGGATGACTGGAATTTTGACTGTCTGACGGTCATCGGCGGCGGTGTCATCGGTGTGGAGATCGCGACGATCTTCGCGGCGCTCGGTTCCCGCGTGACGCTTTTGGAGCAGGCAAACCGTCTGCTGGAGTCGATGGATCCGATGATTTCCGAGCAGATGGAAGCAAATCTGCGTTCTAAGGGTATTGAAGTCCACTGCAATGTACAGGTCATGGAGATCAAGGATCGCGGCAATGACACGGTGTCGGTCAATTACCGTTGTGAGCGCGGCTGGAAGGAAAGCCCGGCGGACCGCGTGCTGGTGGCAGTCGGCAGACGCCCGAATATGTCGAAGGTTCTGGCGGACGATTGTCAGGTACAGCTGGAAAATGGGCGTCCGCTCATCAAGGGAACCTACCGCACGACGCAGGAAAATGTCTATGCGATCGGCGATACCGTGGCGCGGAAACGTCTTGCCCATGTGGCAGCGTCCCATGCGGCTTATCTGGTCGAAAACCTGGCGGGACGCGGACACCGGATGCAGCTTTCGGTCGTGCCGAACGGTATGTATGTCGTGCTTCCGGTTGTGCCGACCTGTATTTATACGGAACCGGAGATTGCGACGGTTGGATTTACGGAAAATGACGCCCGGCTTTATAATATGAAGATCAAGTGCGGTGTGGCATATATGACGGAAAATGGAAAAGCGCTTCTGGCGAGAAACAGCCGCGGTTTTGTGCGCCTGATTTTTGAGGCGTATACCAACACGCTGATCGGGGCGCAGATCATGTGTGCGCGTGCGACGGACATGATCGGAGAGATGGCAACGGCGATCGCCAACGGTCTTACGGCATATCAGCTCTCGACGGCGATGCGCGCGCATCCGACGTACAGTGAGGCGATTACGGAGGCGATCAAAGATGCGTTGAAAAATGGATAATAGAGAAACAACAGGAGGCAGAAAAATGGGACGTGAGGTTCGGACGAGAATTGAACAGCTTCGCGAGAAGATGGCGGAGCGTGGAATGGACGCATATCTGATTCCGACATCGGATTTCCATGGCTCGGAATACGTGAGCGGGTATTTCAAATGCCGGAAATATATGACAGGCTTTACCGGTTCGGCGGGAACGGCGGTCATTACGATGGAGGACGCAGGTCTCTGGACGGATGGCAGATATTTTGTGCAGGCGGCAGCAGAGCTTTCCGGCAGCGGGGTGGAACTTTACCGTTCCGGTCAGGAGGGCGTGCCGACGACGCTGGAATTTTTGAAAAAACATATGCCGGAACAGGGTGTTCTGGGTTTTGACGGCAGAGTGGTTGATACGGCAGAGGGCGAGCGCATCGCGAAAGCACTGTCCGGGAAAAAGGTACGCATTTCGGAGGGTGAGGATCTGGTTGGAAGCATCTGGGACGACCGCCCGGCGCTTCCGATGAACCCGGTCTGGATTCTGGAAGAGAAGTATGCGGGAAAACCGGCGGAGGAGAAGATTGCAGATCTGCGCGGGGAGATGAAAAAGCGTCAGGCGACGGTGCATCTGCTGACGAGTCTTGATGATATCGCGTGGCTTTTAAATATCCGGGGTGATGACATTGTACATACGCCGGTTGTATTGTCCTACTTGATTGTAACAAAACAGGAATTATTCCTCTTTATTCATGAGAAGACGCTGAACGAGGAAGTACGTGCCTATCTGCATGGACTGGGCGTTCGGATCATGCCATATGAGGCGGTATACCAGATTGCATCCGCATTCCGCTATGAGCGAGTTTTATTGGAAAAGTCGAAGCTCAATTACCGTCTGTTCCGGTGCCTGGATGCGAGCGTGAAAGTGATCGAGGCGATGAATCCTACGGCAGCGGCCAAAGCAGTCAAAAATCCAGTGGAACAGGAAAATATGCGCCGTGTGCATGTGCAGGACGGTCTGGTATTGACCCGTTTCCTGCGCTGGGTGAAGGAACATGCAGGCGAAAAAGGACTGGACGAGTGGACCGCAGGGGAATATCTGGATAAGCTGCGCCTGGAACAAAAAAACTGCCTGGATATGAGCTTTACGACGATCTCTGCGTGGGGACCGAACGCGGCGATGTGCCATTATACGGCGTCTGAGACAGAGAAGAGTAGTGTACCGAAGAAGGGGCTGTATCTGGTCGATTCCGGCGGACAGTATTATGAGGGAACGACGGATGTGACGCGTACCATCGCAGTCGGACCGATCACGCAGGAAGAAAAACGCTGCTGTACGCTGGTGGCGTGCTCGATGCTGCGTCTGCTGGATGCGAAGTTTATGTATGGCTGCCGCGGTATCAATCTGGACTATATTGCGCGCGAACTCCTGTGGAAAAACGGCATGGATTTCAATCACGGAACAGGGCATGGCGTCGGCTATCTGGGCTGTGTGCATGAGCGCCCGAATTCCATCCGATGGAGGCTGCTCACATCGCCCGCTGAAAATGCGGTTCTGGAGGAAGGTATGGTTACTTCTGATGAGCCGGGGCTTTATCTGGAAGGAAAATTTGGCATCCGGACGGAGAATCTGATGCTCTGTGTGAAGGATGTGAAGAATGAATTTGGTCAGTTCATGAAATTTGAAAATCTGACCTGGGTTCCGATCGATCTGGACACGATCGACGTATCGCTGATGGAAGCGCGCGACCGCGGGCTTTTGAACGCGTACCATAAGGGCGTGTATGAGAAGCTGTCTCCGTATATGACGGAGGAAGAGAAGGTGTGGCTGGCAGAGGCGACGAGAGCGATTTAGAGGAGAAAAATAAGGAAGATACGGCAGCAAAACATTAAAAAATCGGATAAAAACCGGCATAGATAAAAGATGCTGGATATAAACTGTAAATGACCATGTAAAATAAATGCGAGGCTGGATGCATGCGCTATCATTCTTTCGACCGTGTCCGAATTTGTGAGACAACCGGAATGCAGGATGGCTATCTGCGGATCGATGTGGTAAACAGTGAAAATAATTTCCCAATTGAGGGAGCAGAGGTTTCGGTCAGTTATGGTGATTCCGGACAGACGCAGGAAGTGCTTAGAACCAATTTATCCGGGCAGACGGAGGAGATTGCGGTAGCAGCGCCTCCTGTGTCGCTTTCACTGGAAGAACAGAACCGGGAAAAGCCGTATGCGGATTATACGGTGGAAGTGCGGGCAGCGGGCTATGAGCCGGTAAAGGTAAAGGGAACGGAGGTGCTGGCGGGCGTGACGGCAGTCCAGCCGATCCGGATGATTCCGCTTCCGGATCAGACCGGAGCGGAGGAGAATATACAGATTCCGGATCATACCCTATATGGTTCCTATCCGCCCAAGATTGCCGAAGATGAGGTAAAACCGGTGCAGGAGAGCGGCGAGATCGTGCTGAGCCGCGTGGTGGTACCGCAGACGATCGTCGTGCATGACGGCGTACCGACCAATGCCTCCGCAAAAGATTACTATGTGGCATACCGGGATTATATCAAAAACGTGGCGTCGAGCGAGATCTACGCGACCTGGCCGCGCAGCACGATCGTCGCCAATGTGCTTGCGATCATGTCATTTACACTGAACCGGGTGTATACGGAGTGGTATCGGAACCAGGGCTACGATTTTACAATCACTTCCTCGACGGCATTCGATCACAAGTGGATTTACGGGCGTGATATTTTCGAGCCGATCTCAGAGGTGGTGGACGACATTTTTGACAACTATCTGTCCCGCCCCGGTGTGCGGCAGCCGATTCTGACACAGTACTGCGACGGGCGGCGGGTGTCCTGCCCGGGCTGGATGACCCAGTGGGGGTCGTGCAGTCTGGGAGAACAGGGATACAGCGCGATCGAGATATTGCGGCGCTTCTATGGAAATAGTATTTACATCAACACTGCGGAACAGATATCAGGAATCCCGATCTCCTATCCGGGGGAACCGCTTAAGGTGGGGTCCAGCGGCGATAAGGTGCGGCAGCTGCAGCAGCAGCTTGATGCGGTGGCGACTGTGTATACAGCGATCCCGCGGGTTACGCCGGACGGGATCTACGGATCCGAAACGGAGGCGTCCGTACGGGCGTTTCAGTCGGTGTTTGGACTTCTGCAGACGGGCGTGGTCGATTTTGCTACCTGGTACAAGATTTCTCATATCTATGTGGGGATCTCGCGGATTGCGGAGCTGAATTGAGTTGGAAATGGGATTTGCGGGAGAAGAATAACGAAAAGACATATGAATTCCTATAGGTGAAATATCTGTGAGCAGGATGCATACAGGAAACAGAGACAAAGAACATAAGAGGGGGTGGATTGGATGAAAGATACCAGACGGGAAGAGGGAGTCAGACAAACCGGGAGGATTGGCCGGGCAAATGCGATCACAGAGGGAGTGATCTGGAAACAGCTTCTGCTATTTTTCTTCCCGATTTTATTTGGAACCTTTTTTCAGCAGCTCTATAATACGGCAGATGCGGTGGTAGTAGGCCGTTTTGTCGGAAAGGAAGCGCTGGCGGCGGTCGGCGGAAGCACATCGATGCTTACGAACCTGCTGGTTGGCTTTTTTGTAGGACTTTCTTCGGGTGCGACAGTTATCATCGCCCAGTTTTACGGGGCGGGACGCGGTCAGCGGGTCAGCGAGGCAGTCCACACGGCGATTGCCTTTTCGCTGCTGTGCGGTATCCTCATGACGGTTGGCGGACTCCTTTTTTCCGACACGGCGCTTCGCCTGATGGGGACGCCGGAGGATATCATGGACAATGCAAGCGGGTATTTGCACATTTATTTTGTCGGAATCACGGCGAACCTCTTATATAATATGGGTGCCGGAATCCTGCGGGCGATCGGTGATTCCAAAAGACCGTTCTATTTCCTTGTGATCAGCTGTTTTACAAACATTGCGCTCGATCTGTTGTTTGTAGTAGGACTTCGGATGGGCGTGCGTGGTGCGGCGGTGGCGACGATCCTTTCCCAGGTGGTCAGCGCGTGTCTGGTATTGGGAACGCTGATGCGTGCGGATGGCTCGTACCGGTTTGAGATCCGGAAAACGCGGATCACACCGGTGATTCTGGTGCGGATCATCCGGATTGGGTTTCCGGCTGGACTCCAGTCGGTTATGTATTCCTTTTCCAACCTCGTGATCCAGAGCAGCGTCAATGCACTGGGAACAGACACGGTGGCGGCGTGGGCTGCATATGGAAAGATCGACAGCACTTACTGGATGATCATTAATGCGCTGGGGATCTCCATCACGACCTTTGTCGGACAAAATTACGGCGCGGGGCGGCTGGACCGTGTGAAACGCAGCGTGTACGTCTGCCTGGGAATTTCCTGTATTATCACAGTGGGGCTGAGCACGATCCTGTATCTGACGGGTGGCTATATTTATCTGTTGTTTACAACGGATGCGGAGGTAATCGCGATCGGCATGAAGATTCTTCACTTCCTGGTGCCGGCATTTGTGACATACCTCTGTATTGAGATTTATTCCGGCGCACTGCGCGGTGTGGGAGACTGCTGGATTCCGATGATTATGACGGCGCTGGGCGTGTGCGTCCTGCGGGTTGTCTGGATCCTGATCGCTGTTCCGATCCGCCCGGATATCCTGACAGTGGTATTCAGCTATCCGCTGACCTGGACGATCACAACGGTTCTCTTTAATATTTATTATTATTTTTTCAGTGCGCTGAAAAAATGGAATGTGCCGCTTCCGTGGAAGAAAAAGAGGCGGGAGCTTCATAACTTGTAAATGGGTTTGAAAATAATTGACAAAATGGGTTGGTACTGGACTTTTTTCAGAAAGCATCGGTATTTTCCACGCTGCAGGTGTATCTGGACTTTATCAACCTGTTTTTGTATATTATCCGCCTGATGAACCGGAATCGGAAATAGGAAAAAATCTTTCAGGAGAACGGAAGTTCCTTTGCAAGAATAAGGATAAGTGGAATTTTGCGGAAAACTGAATATGCAAAAATGGAATGCCGGAACGGGGGAAAGCTTTGTTCCGGCATTATTGTGTTTTTCTGCTTGAAAATCCTGTTTTTGGCGTGGACGGCTTCATTCTTTTAGAAGAAAGGGAAGCATTCTGTAATAAATTTGACAGATTTTATTTAAAGTTTCTCTATTGAAGTGGATGGGGAGTATCTGTTAAACTAGGTCATAATAGGAAAAGTTTTGCTGTTGGTTACACAGTGTGTAGATGAACCATATTTGTTTCGCATATGCCCCACCGGATCAGGCGGGGAAATGTATATAAATGGTGAACAGACAACAGGGATAAAAGGATAATCAAGGAGGTTTTTTGGCATGAATCGGAATAGAGTGAACAAAAAAAGGATGGGGCGCGCGCGTGTGCTTTCACGGGCAGCGGCTGGCATGCTGGCAGCAGCGCTGTGCTTTCAGCCGATGACAGCGCTGGCAGGACCGGCGGGAGATTCTTCTCTTACATCGTCATCCTCGAATGCGGGGCCGGGCGGCGGTTCGGGCAGCTCCAATTCGGGAAGTACAGGCAGCTCTGGCGGTTCGACTTCTGTTTCTAATGGGAGTGTGAGCGCGGTCACATCGGGGCTTGGCGTGTACCGGGTGACGGAGAATGAGGGGATCGGTGCGATTGCGCGCGGCGGGGATGTGTCTTACTGGCAGCAGAATGTAAATTGGAGCCAGGTGGCATCGGATAATGTACAGTTTGCGATGCTGGCAACCCGGTTCCGCGGTAATGTGGATCCGTTTTTCGCTATGAACGCGGCAAATGCGAGCCAGGCAGGGTTGCGGCTGGGCGCGTACATTTATTCGTATGCGACTTCGGTCGAAATGGCGCAGCAGGAGGCGGATTTTGTCCTGAATCTTATCAAGGATTATCCTATCTCCTTCCCGGTTGTCTTTGATGCCGAGGATGCTAATACGCTGGGAACCCTGACGCAGTCTCAGGTCAGCGACGTGATCAACGCGTTCTGTAAGCGGATTCAGGATGCAGGATATTATCCGATGGTCTATGCAAATGAATACTGGATTGCCAATAAGATCGATATGTCGAAGATTTCGTATGATATATGGGTGGCAAAATACCAGCAGAAGTATACATATTCAAAGACCTCGATGTGGCAGGCGTCCAACACCGGTTCGGTCAAGGGCGTGAACGGCAATGTGGATATTGATTATCTGTATAAAGATTATACGCAGATCATTCCGGGCAATACCTGGCGGACGATCGCGGGAAACCGTTACTATTATCAGAACCATGTGATGCAGAAAGCGGCGTGGATCAACGATGGTCAGAATTGGTACTATATGAATGCGGCGGGCAATCCGTCTACAGGATGGCTGGAGCTTTCGGGCAAAAAGTATTATTTGGAGGCGGACGGTCATATGATTACCGGCTGGAAGACGCTGGACGGCGGCTGGCGTTACTTTGACGCATCCGGCGAACAGGCGACGGGCTGGCGTGCGGTCGATGGAAGCTGGTATTTCATGGCGGACAATGGTCTGATGCAGACCGGCTGGCTGGAGACGGGCGGCA
>NZ_FR895107.1:10576-25591 GCF_000434655.1 Clostridium sp. CAG:43
GGGCGGCAAGAAATATTATCTGAACGCATCCGGCGCGATGCAGGCGGGCTGGCAGAACCTGGGCGGAAGCTGGTATTACTTTGACGGCTCCGGCGCCATGACGACGGGCTGGCAGGCAGTCGGCGGAAAGTGGTATTACATGAATGAGTCCGGCGTGATGCAGACCGGCTGGCTGGATCTTGGCGGTAAGAAATATTACCTGGATGCCAGCGGCGCGATGTACGCAGGTATTACGTTCGAGATGGATGGAAATACCTGGCAGGCAGCGGCAGACGGAAGCTGCACGGTAGTTCTGCCGGAGGAGAATGCGGCGGGAAATGGCGGTTCGACGGATGGACAGACTCCGACAACCGGAAGCCAGTCACCGGTGCAGCCGTCCGGTCCGGCAGGGGTATAATATAAATATGATTTGAACCAGTACCCAGATATTGGGGCTGATTCAGTTAAAAAAATGAAAAAGTAAACAAATTCGAACGGAAATAACTTGCTTTTTTGCCGACCTCATTATACAATGTTAAACAGGCAAAAAAATGGACTTGCTTATGGGATGGAGGAAACCAGCATAAGTAATCTGGCATAACATGACGTTTCAAACTGCTATATCAACTGTATGTGCAAGATAAGCTGCGGCTGTTCCGGTGCGGATTTGACGAAAGATGCGAGGCTCTTCTGGCTGCAAATTAGGAAGAGCCTCGGTATACGTTATATCGGCAAAAGCGCAGAATCGGGATGGCGGGCACAGAAGTAGTGCGAAAGCGGGGGCGTTTGTCAGCAGGAAACTGTGAAAGCAGTGGTTCGCAGGCAGGCAGCTACGCGGAGACGCAAGCAGGGAAAGGTCGGAGAATGCAGATTCCGGATTTAGTACTGCATGGAAGCAGCGTGTTTTTACATATTGTATAATGATTATATAATCAGAACCGTCGGCGGAGTTGTAGTGCTAAAAAAGGGATGTCAGTGCGGCTGGCTGCCGGAATCATTTCCGGAAACAGGGATGAGGGCAGTGTTTGTCATCAGTCAGGCACCGGACAGCGCTTATGTGAGAATCGAATAAGAAGTCAGTGGTACAGATGTTTATGTATGCATGGCTATTAAAGTCGGATTCGCATAGACGGAAGTGCATGCCATTTATGTATGCAGAGGAGATTGTACAATCCTCTGCTGCCGCAGCGTGTCAGATGGAGAATTCCCGGAGTGGATGACAAGCTCTGGAAATTTTGCAAAAACACCTGCAAACACAGATAGGTGGGAAGTATCACGGATGGCGCCATGAAAGAAACATGGATGCTGTCAGGATATGATTCACGAAGAAAGAGGGACGTCCGTCAAAGCATGGAACGATCTAATTACGAGGTGACACATTTATGAAACAGAATATGAAAAGAATGCTGCTTGTACTTTGCATGGCAGTCTGCTTTTTCGCTCTGTCCGCCTGTGGTAGCGCTTCTGAAGAAGCGGTAGAGCCGATTTCTCCGGAGATCGAGCAGACCATGAGCGATGGCGCTAAGAGCTATCTGGAGCAGTTCGCCAGCTACAGTGACGAAGATCTGGCAGCACAGCTGAAACAGGCTGAGAAGCAGAAAAACACAGTCATTGAGTCTGCAATTTCTTCCTGGACCAGTTCTAAGGACGATTTAGGCAAGATGGGTGAGATTCAGAGCGTGACCGTAGAGCGCGCCGATGATGACAGCTACACAGCAGTTGTTCAGGCTTCCTTTGAGAAGAGAAACTTGACTTTCTCCCTGACCGCTGAGGAGAGCGTAAGCAGCTACGGCGGTACTTCTCTGGTACCGACCGAGTTATCCTTTGTTGTAAACTACAGCTTCGGTGAGAAGATGGAGAAGGCAGCATTAAATACCCTGATGGGTATGGGTACCGTATTCCTGGTACTGATTTTCATCAGCTTAATTATCAGCAGCTTCAAGAAGGTTAACGAGATTGAGGCAAATGTAAAGGCTAAAAAAGCAGGAGCAGAGGCACCGGCAGCAGCACCGGCACCTGTACAGACTGCAGCACCGGCAGCAGCGCCGGCACGTACCGCAGCACCAGCAGCAGGCAATGCGGCAAACGATGGAGAACTGGTAGCAGTTATTACTGCAGCGATCGCAGCAGCAACCGGCGTACCGGCAGACAGCGTAAATATCCGCTCCATTACACGTAAATAATCATCGATAAAATCTGGAGGAATTTAAAATGAAGAATTATACTATCACCGTAAATGGTACAGCATATCAGGTAACCGTAGAAGAAGGATTTGCAGGCGCAGCAGCTCCGGCTCCAGCAGCAGCACCGGCAGCAGGCGGCGTAACCATCACATCCCCGATGCCAGGTAAGATCCTTGGTATTAAGGCAGCAGCTGGCACAGCTGTAAAACGTGGTCAGGTTATCCTGCTTCTGGAAGCTATGAAGATGGAGAACGAGATCGTAGCTCCTCAGGACGGTACCGTTGCCAGTGTTAATGTTGCAGTAGGCGATATGGTAGAACCGGGCGCAGTTCTTGCTACATTAAACTAATCTAATTTTTATAAAACTGGCTGAAAAAATACGGGATATGTTATTCCGTTTGGAGGAATTAATATGGAATATATAACAACTACATTGTCCAATCTTCTTCAGCAGACAGCATTCTTAAACCTGACATTTGGAAACATCGTTATGATTTTCGTAGCGCTGATTTTCCTGTATCTGGCAATCGGAAAAGGATTCGAGCCGTTACTGCTTCTTCCTATTTCCTTTGGTATGCTGCTTGTAAATATCTATCCTGATATTATGAGATCGATTGAAGACTCATCGAACGGAGTTGGTGGACTTTTACATTACTTTTATTTACTGGATGAGTGGAGTATCTTACCATCCCTCATCTTCATGGGTGTCGGTGCGATGACAGACTTCGGTCCGCTGATCGCTAACCCGAAGAGCTTCCTGCTCGGTGCAGCTGCTCAGTTCGGTATCTACGGCGCTTACTTCATGGCTATCTTCATGGGATTCAACGATAAGGCTGCGGCTGCTATCTCCATCATCGGTGGTGCAGACGGCCCGACCTCTATCTTCCTGGCTGGTAAACTTGGTCAGACAGGTCTGATGGGACCGATTGCCGTAGCAGCTTACTCCTACATGGCTCTGGTTCCGATTATCCAGCCGCCGATCATGAAACTCCTTACCACCAAAGAGGAGAGAGAGATCCGTATGGAGCAGCTTCGTCCGGTATCCAAACTGGAGAAGATTCTGTTCCCGGTTGTTGTTACAATCGTTGTCTGCATGATTCTGCCGACAACTGCTCCGCTGGTTGGTATGCTTATGCTTGGTAACCTGTTCCGTGAGTCTGGTGTTGTTAAGCAGCTGACAGAGACTGCTTCCAACGCCCTGATGTACATCGTCGTTATCTTCCTGGGTACTTCCGTAGGTGCTACTACCAGTGCAGAGGCTTTCTTAAACCTGGATACCATCAAGATCGTAGTTCTGGGTCTGATTGCATTCGCTCTGGGTACTGCAGCAGGTGTTATCTTCGGTAAGATTATGTGCAAGGTAACTCATGGTAAGGTAAACCCGCTGATCGGTTCCGCAGGTGTATCTGCAGTTCCGATGGCAGCACGTGTATCCCAGAAGGTTGGTTCTGAGGCAGATCCGAGCAACTTCCTTCTGATGCATGCAATGGGACCGAACGTAGCTGGTGTTATCGGTACTGCCGTAGCAGCAGGTACATTCATGGCTATCTTTGGCGTGAAATAGGATAGAGCAGATTTATTCTGAATAATGTATTTATATAGTAGGGTGGGATTCTTCGGGATCCTGCCCTATTGTTATATGCAAACGTCGGTTGCTGTTCACGGGTAGGCACTTTTGGAACCGAAACGTCGTTTTTTGTCGAATTTAATCGGTCGAAATAGTTTGCTTTTTGCTGGTGGAAGACGTAAAATGACAGTGAAGTAAGGAGGAATGGCACTAGAGAATAGAAAAGGAGAATGCATAGGATGGCGGATATGAGAGAAGAATTAGTTCAAAAGATTGAACGGGCAAGACAGCAGCTGAATCAAAATATTGACACAAAGGCAGCATATGACATAATTTATCACTACAGTGTGGAGCTTGACAAACTCTTAAATCAGTATATCGGGCTGGAGACGGAGACTGAAAGAGGGCTGGAGACGGCGCTATAAAATAAGAGTGGAAATAGAAACAAATATAGATAAGTACAGAAAACTCAGGTACATGTGTTCGGAAAAAGAACCGGTGCCTGAGTTTTCTGATTTTTTTTCGATTTAGACCTTGCCATTTTGATGGGCATGTACTAAAATAAACATAACAAGTGGTAGAAAGTGGTGAAAAGTGGAACGAAATGGATTTTCGGGACACAAAAGTGGTACACATCGGATGACGGGTGATTGATATGTTCATGGGAGAATACAATCATACAATCGATGCGAAGGGACGTTTGATCGTTCCGTCGAAGTTCAGGGAACAGCTTGGAGACGAATTTGTGGTGACAAAGGGGTTGGATGGCTGTCTTTTTGTGTACGATAACACCGAGTGGAAAAAGTTCGAAGAGAAGTTACAGGCACTCCCACTTACCAATCAGAATGCCAGAAAATTCTCCCGTTTCTTTCTGGCAGGTGCCTCGGCGTGTGAGGTGGATCGTCAGGGACGAATCCTGCTTCCTTCGGTTCTGAGGGATTTTGCAGGACTCGAGAAGGAGGTTGTCCTGGTCGGCGTCGGAAGCCGGATCGAGATCTGGAACAAGGCGACCTGGGCGGAGAAGAATGTCTATGATGACATGGAAGAGATTGCAGAAAATATGGAAGGCCTTGGCATATGATATTTAATCACAAATCAGTATTATTAAATGAGACGGTTGACAGTCTCTGTGTAAAGCCTCAGGGTATCTATGTGGATGGGACACTGGGAGGCGGCGGTCACGCGAGCGAGGTGGCGGCACGGCTGGGAGACGGCGGACGCCTGATCGGGATTGATCAGGATGCGGACGCGATTGCGGCTGCGTCAGAACGTCTGGCTCCCTTTGGAGATAAGATAACCGTTGTGCGGAGCAATTATGAGCGGATTGCACAGGTGTTAGATGAGCTGGAGATTCCGCAGGTGGATGGAATTTATCTGGATCTGGGTGTGTCTTCCTTCCAGCTTGACACAGCGGAACGGGGATTTACCTATCGCGAGGACGATGCGCCGCTGGATATGCGGATGGATCAGAGAAATGAGCAGACCGCGAAGGACATCGTCAATACCTACAGTGAGATGGAACTGTACCGGATCATCCGGGACTACGGTGAGGATCGGTTTGCGAAGAATATTGCAAAACACATCGTACAGGCACGACAGAAAAAAGAGATTGAGACGACAGGCGAGCTGACGGAGATCATCCGGGCATCGATTCCGGCAAAGGTTCGGGCGACCGGCGGTCATCCGGCAAAGCGTACGTTTCAGGCGATCCGGATCGAGTTAAACCGGGAACTGGATGTGCTGGAAGATTCGATCGATACGATGATTGAGCGCCTGGCACCGGGCGGACGGCTTTCGATCATTACGTTCCATTCCCTGGAAGATAGAATCGTAAAGAACCGTTTCCGGACGAATGAAAATCCATGCATCTGCCCGCCGGATTTTCCGGTCTGTGTTTGTGGACGCAAAAGCCGCGGCAGGGTGATTACAAGAAAACCGATTCTTCCGACCGATCAGGAGATGGAAGAAAATCCGCGTTCCAAGAGCGCAAAGCTCCGGGTATTTGAAAAATCATAAACAAAAGCATAACTGCACCGCAGAACAGAGATCGTTTCAGGTGCGGGGGAGATAAAAGAGAGAAAAAGCGAAAGAGCAGGGAGGGAACGTTATGTCTGTCAGAAGGAGACAACATGTATCGGCCTCCACGTATGTGGACGGTAATACCGTGCGAAAAGTTCAGAGAACCGTGGAGATAAGACCAGAAAGAGATGAGAGAGAGGAGTACCGGCATAAACACGCCGTGCGCCGCAACCAGGAAAAGGCGCTTTATATGAACGGACCGTATGTGCTGGCGTTGACCATCGCTGCGCTGATCACGCTGGTTTTATGTATGAATTATCTGCATAAGCAGGCGTCGATCACGACCCGTATCAACCACATTGAGGATCTGGAGCTGAAACTGGAGAACCTGAAGTCCGAGAATGATGCACTTCAGACCCGGATTGACACGTATGTGGATCTGGATCATGTATATAAAGTGGCGACCGAAGAGCTCGGCATGGTATATGCAAATAAGGATCAGATTCTTTTATATGACAAGACGGAAAGCGAGTATGTAAGACAGTATGAGGACATCCCAAAACACTAACGGCAGACAGACCTTTCGGAAATATATGCAGGAAAAGCTGGCAATTACCGTCCTGGTAATTATGCTGGCTTTGTTTGCATTGGTGCTGGTGCTTTATAATCTGGTAAAAAGTAAGGGCGAGTCGTACAATCAGATAGTCCTGAGCCATCAGGACTATGAGAGCCGCACGATTCCCTACAAGCGCGGCAATATTATCGACCGGAACGGGACGTATCTGGCGATTAGCGAGAAAGTTTACAATCTGGTCGTCGATCCGAAGCAGATTCTGGATACGGAGGAGAACTACCAGTATCTCGATGCCACGCTGGACGCGCTGGTGGAGTGCTTCGGTTACAAGCGGGACGAGCTGCAGGCGATGATCGAGGAGAAAAAAGACAGCCAGTATGTGATTTATGCGAAACAGCTTCCGGCAGAGGATAAAGAGAAATTTGAGACTTATGAGAAGGACAAGAACAAGGAATACCGGGCGCTGCCGACGGAGGAAGGCGGCAACCAACGTATCACGGGCGTATGGTTCGAGGAAGAATATAAGAGAACGTATCCGTACAATGAGCTGGCATGCAATGTGGTCGGTTTTGCCCTCAAGGATGGCAATGCATCCGGCGGTGTTGAACAGTATTATAATGATATCCTGAACGGTGTGAGCGGTCGTGAGTATGGTTATTTAAACGGCGATTCGAACGTCGAGCGAACGGTAAAACCGGCGCAGAACGGAAAGACGCTGGAGTTGACGATCGACGTCAACATCCAGAAGATTGTCCAGAAATATCTGGACGAGTGGCAGGCGGGCATTGGAAGTAATCTGGCGGCGGCGATCGTCATGGATCCGAACAGCGGTGAGATCCTGGCGATGGATACGACGACCCGTTACAATCTGAATGATCCGTACAATTTAAGCACCTACTATACGGATGAGGAAATCCAGGCGATGGATGAAAAAACGAAGTCCGAGGCGTGGTATAAAATGTGGAGAAACTTCTGCGTGAGCGACTCCTATGAGCCGGGTTCTCCACAGAAAGCATTTACGGTAGCCGGGGCGATCGAGGAAGGCGCGATTTCCGGAAACGAGGTCTTTGAGTGCGGCGGAAAACTGCATTTCGGAGACTGGGATATCCGGTGTGTTGCCCGAGCCGGTCACGGACCGCTGACGATCACACAGGGATTGATGAAATCCTGCAACGTCGTTATGATGCGTATTGTATCACTGGAGGGAAAAGAGAAGTTTGTCCAGTATCAGAAGATTTTTGGATTTGGCGAGAAGACGGGCATCGACCTTCCAGGCGAGGCGTCAGGTCTGATTTATCAGGCATCCAATATGGATCCGGCTTCTCTGGCGACCAACGCATTTGGACAGAACTATAACTGTACGATGGTGCAGATGGCAGCCGGATATGCGTCCTTAATCAACGGCGGTTCCTATTATGAGCCGCATGTGGTAAAAGAGATTCTGAACGACGAAGGATCCGTTGTCAAATCCGTTTCCCCAAATCTGGTGCGAGAGACGGTTTCGGAATCGACCTCGAACTTCATTAATAATGCGCTTTACCAGACAGTATCAGGTGATGGCGGTACCGCGGGCGCGGCGGCGGTTGCCGGTTACGAAGTGGCTGGTAAGACAGGTACGGCGCAGAAGCAGCCGCGTGCGGAGAAGAATTATCTGGTTTCCTTTATCGGATATGCACCGGCATACAATCCGCAGGTACTTTGCTATGTGTTAGTAGATACCCCGCATCTGCCGGGCGAACAGCAGGCACATTCGACTTTTGCCAGCGAGATTTTCAGCAAGATCATGGCGGAAGTCCTTCCATATAAGAATGTATTCCCGGCAGGTGGCGCGGCACAGGATCTCGAGACCAATCTTTCCGGCCAGGAAGAAGGCATTATAAGCGGGACAGCGACCGAGGATCCGAATGCAGCTGAAACACCGGCAGAGACGACTCCGGCTCCGGAGGGCGGCTGGGCGAACTACGATGAGGAATTTATCGATTCCGGAGACGAGTACAGCTATCCGGATACGATGGGAAATGTGCAGGACGAATCGGCGGCGGTTGGAAACGGTGAAACGGCTGGAACGGGCAGAGACACCGGAACAGCGGATAATGCCGGAGAAACGGCAGCTTCCCAGGAAGCGCAGGCAGCGGGAGATTAAGAATTGTGTCGGTCGGCAAGACTTATCTATCCTGCGTGGAAAATACAGAATAAAGAAACGGTTCTTATGATATACTGTAGCAATGAGATCAGACAGGAAGCAGTATGAATCGGAACCGGACGCATCACAGAGGAAGAACTGTCTTTTTGTGCGCCGCCATCTGCCTGTGCATGGCAGGATTGGCGGGGAGACTGTTCTTCCTCATGCTGTATAAAGCGGATTATTACAGCCAGATGGCGGAGGAGCTGCATCGGCGGGAGCGCAGTATCAAAGCGCCGCGCGGGCGGATCCTTGACCGGAACGGAACGGTGATTGCCGATAACCGGACTGTATGTACTATCTCAGTGATTCATAATCAGGTAAAAGATCCGGAGACAGTTATCCGGGTTTTAAGCGAAGAACTGGGACTTCCGGAGGCGGAGGTGCGGAAAAAGACGGAAAAACGATCTTCCAGGGAGGTGATCAAGTCCAATGTAGAGAAAACGCGGGGCGATGCGATCCGGGCAATGCGCCTGGAGGGAGTCAAGGTGGATGAGGACTATAAACGATATTATCCATATGGACATCTGGCATCGAAAGTGCTGGGATTCACCGGGGGAGATAATCAGGGGATCATCGGTCTGGAAGTACAGTATGAGAAGTATTTAAAGGGCACGGATGGCAAGATCCTGACGCTCACGGACGCGGCGGGGATCGAGCTGGAAAATGAGGCGGAGGATCGCATCGAGCCGGAGGCAGGGCGGGATCTGCAGGCGAGTCTGGATGTCAATATCCAGATGTACGCGGAACAGGCGGCGTACCAGACGATGCAGAAAAAGAATGCGAACCGCGTCTCGATCATCGTGATGAACCCGAAGAACGGGGAAATCTATGCAATGGTAAATGCACCGGAGTTTTCATTGAATGAGCCGTTTGAGCTGGTGACAGATGGAAAAAACGAAGATTCAGAAACAGAAGAAGACATATCCTGGAAGAATGAAGTGCAGTCACACGCAGCATCAGCGCAAAATAAACAAGCTCTCCTCAATCAGATGTGGCGCAATCCCTGTTTAAATGATACATACGAACCGGGGTCTACATTCAAAATCGTGACTGCCGCTGCGGGACTGGAGGCGGGCGTGGTCAACCTGACTGACCAGTTTTCCTGCCCGGGATTTCGGATCGTGGAAGATCGGAAGATTCGGTGTCACAAGGTGGGCGGACACGGCGGGGAGACGTTTTTACAGGGAATGATGAATTCCTGCAATCCTGTTCTGATCGATGTCGGGCAGCGGCTGGGACCGGAGCGGTACTATCAGTATTTTAAGCAGTTTGGTCTGCTGGGAAAGACTGGGATTGATCTGCCGGGTGAGGCGGGGACGATCATGCACCAGCCGGATCAGATCGGACCGGTGGAGCTGGCGACCGTCTCTTTTGGGCAGTCGTTTCAGATCACGCCGATCCAGCTCATTACAACGGCATCCTCCCTGATCAACGGAGGCACGCGCATCACACCGCACATCGGTATCCGTGCCGTGCGGGCAGATGGTCAGGCAGTCCACGTGTTTGCCTATCCAAAAGAGGAGAGAATCTTATCGGAGCAGACGAGTGAGACGCTGCGTTATATTCTGGAACAGGTGGTGGCGGAGGGGAGTGGAAAAAACGCCCGGATCGAGGGCTACCGGATCGGCGGAAAGACGGCAACCTCGGAGAAACTTCCAAGGAGCCGGAAAAAATATATTTCCTCATTTTTAGGGTTTGCACCGGCGGACGATCCGCAGGTGATCGCGCTCATCACCATCGATGAACCGGAAGGAATCTACTATGGCGGGACGATTGCCGCCCCGGTGATCCGCGATCTGTTTGAGGTCATTTTGCCGTATCTGGGGGTGGAGAAAAGAGGTTGATTATTCCCCTAAAAAGACGTATACTATTGAGGTGTATAAATTGAGGAACTATCTCTGTATACATAGGAAGATAAGTTAGAGGTGTGACATGGTAAATGAAACAATACTGGCGGTTATCATCGCATTTGTGGTCAGCGCAGTGCTGTGCCCGATCGTGATACCGTTTCTCCACAGGTTGAAATTCGGACAGCAGGTGCGCGATGACGGACCGCAGACGCATCTGAAAAAGCAGGGAACCCCGACGATGGGCGGTCTGGTAATTCTTTCCAGCATCATCATTACGTCTCTGCTCTATATCCGGGATTATCCGAAGATCATTCCGGTGCTGTTTATGACTGTTGGATTCGGCGTGGTTGGATTTCTGGACGATTACATCAAGATCGTGATGAAACGTTCGGAGGGCTTAAATCCGATCCAGAAGCTGATCGGACAGTTTGTGATCACAGGTATTTTTGCCTATTATATTGTAACCTCACCGGACATCGGAACAGGGATGCTGATTCCATTTACCGGCAAGTATTTACAGCTTCCGGTCTGGCTGTTTGTACCGGCACTGTTCTTCATCATTCTGGGAACTGACAATGGCGTGAACTTCACAGATGGTCTGGACGGCCTGTGCACCAGTGTGACGATTCTGGTAGCAACGTTCTTTACGATCGTGGCGATCGGGGAGAACAGCGGCATTAGCCCGATTACCGGCGCAGTAGTTGGAAGTCTTCTGGGCTTTCTTCTGTTCAATGTTTATCCGGCGCGTGTGTTCATGGGCGATACCGGTTCACTGGCACTCGGCGGTTTTGTCGCTTCCAGTGCCTTTATGATGCAGATGCCGATCTTTATCGCGATCGTGGGTCTGATTTATCTGGTGGAAGTATTATCTGTTATTATTCAGGTAACCTATTTTAAGAAGACGGGCGGAAAGCGCTTTTTCAAGATGGCGCCGATCCATCATCATTTCGAGCTCTGCGGATGGTCTGAGACCAGGGTCGTAGGCGTATTTTCGATTATTACGGCAATCCTTTGCCTTATAGCATACTTAGGATTATAGGAGGAAGATTATGAGTCAGAAAGTATTAGTAGCAGGAACAGGTATCAGCGGTATTGCAGCTGCAAAGCTCCTTCTCTCAAAAGGCGGGGAGGTAGTGCTTTACGATGGCAATGAAAAACTGGATCCAGAGGAGCTGAAAAAGAAATTTGACGAAGGCGCGACAATCACGTTCGTCCTCGGAGAGCTGAAAAAGACGGATTTGTTAGGCGTGGAGCTGGCAATTTTAAGCCCGGGCATCCCGACCGATGCACCGTTTGTAGAGATGATTCGTGAAACCGGTATTCCGATCTGGGGCGAGATGCAGCTTGCATATCACTGTGCCAAAGGACGTATGGCAGCCATTACCGGCACGAACGGAAAGACAACGACGACTTCCCTGACCGGCGAGATCATGAAGTCATTCTATGACAGCGTATTTGTAGTTGGAAATATCGGTGAGCCGTTTGCATTCCACGCATTGGAGACAACGGATGAGACCGTAACTGTCGCAGAGGTATCGAGCTTCATGCTGGAGACCATGACTGATTTCCACCCGAATGTAAGCGCTATTTTAAATATTACCCCGGATCATCTGGATCGTCATAAGACGATGGAATGCTACATCGAGACGAAAGAGAGCATTACCAAGAACCAGAAAGAGGGCGATGTCTGTGTCCTGAACTATGAGGATCCGGTACTGCGTGAATTTGGTGAGACTTTAAAAGACATCAAGGTGGTATATTTTTCCAGTCTGCGTACCCTGAAACAAGGTTTCTACCTGAAAGAGGATGAGATTGTATACAACGACGGCGAGAAAGAGACCGTGATTGTCAATATCCACGATCTGAAGCTACTTGGCCGTCATAACCATGAAAATGTTATGGCAGCGGTTGCTATCAGTATGAACATGGGCGTTCCGCTGGAGAAGATCCAGAAGGTGATCAAGGAATTCAAGGCAGTTGAACACCGCATTGAGTTCGTAACCGAGCGTTTTGGTGTCAAATACTACAACGATTCCAAGGGAACCAACCCGGATGCAGCGATGCAGGCGATCAAGGCGATGCCGGGACCGACCTTATTAATCGCAGGCGGATATGATAAGCATTCCGAGTTTGACGAGTGGATCGAGAGCTTTGGCGGAAAGGTACGCTATCTGGTGCTGATCGGCCAGACCCGCGACAAGATTGCCGAGTGTGCAAAACGCCACGGCTTCAATGATATCATGTACGCGGAAGATCTGCAGGAGGCTGTACAGGTATGCAGGAGGCTGTACAGGTATGTGCATCCTACGCAAATCCAGGCGATAACGTCCTGCTTTCACCGGCATGTGCAAGCTGGGGGCAGTTCAAGAACTTTGAAGAGCGCGGACGCAAATTCAAAGAGTTTGTGAGAAATTTGTAATACCAAGGTTCAAAGGTCGGAAATCCGACGCAAGATTGCTTGCAGGAGGAATTGTGACTTTTGAGAATTGCGGAGTGCAAAGCACGCAGCAATTCAGTATTGGAAGAATAAAGCTTACTGGGCACGTATGCGTGAACAGTAACGAATAAAGGCTTAATGTATTTAAGGGGGCTGTCGCAGCCGGCATTTGTCTGCGGCAGCCCTGATTTGAAGGAAAAACTGCCGTTTACAGGCAGAATTTCGAAACTGTAACAACAAAAAGCAGGGGAGTGGAAGTATGCCGGAACCGGGAAAAATTAAAAAGAAAAAACCACATCGGTTTTATGATTACAGTCTGTTGTTTACCATCATTTTCCTGACGGTATTCGGACTGATCATGATTTACAGCGCGAGCTCCTATAAGGCGCAGCTTGATTACGGCAATCCGGGATATTTTATGCTTCGTCAGGCGGGCATCGCGGGTGTCAGCTTTGTTGCGATGTATATCGTCTCCAAGATAGATTATCACTGGTTTGCGCGGTTTGCGATGCTGGGATATATCGCTTCATACGTGACGCTGCTTCTGACGCGTTTTACACCTCTGGGCGTGGCATCGCATGGTAAGAAGCGCTGGCTGCGCCTGGGACCGCTCCAGTTCCAGCCGACCGAGATTGTCAAGATTTCCCTGATTCTGCTTCTGGCGGTTCTGATTGCCAATTTGGGCGTGCGGATCAACCAGCTGCGGGCAGTCGGATTTATCGTGGCGCTGTCGGCGCCGCTGGCACTTTTAGTTACGGCGAACAACTTAAGTTCTGGTATCATCATCTGCGGCATCGTGTTTGTGATGCTGTTTGTGGCGTGCAAGATCAAATGGCCGTTTTTCCTCTGCATCGGAGGCGGCGTCGGACTTCTGGCGGTCGCCCCCTATATAGGGCATCTGCTGGTAAAGCTCCATATCCTGAAGGATTATCAGCTGGGACGAATCAATGTCTGGGTCAACCCGGTGCAGTATGCACGTTCCGGCGGTTATCAGGTGCTCCAGGGTCTGTACGCGATCGGTTCCGGCGGTCTGTTTGGAAAGGGACTGGGTGAGAGTCTCCAGAAGCTCGGTTTCGTGCCGGAGGCGCAGAATGATATGATTTTTTCGATTATCTGTGAGGAATTAGGTCTGTTTGGCGCGATTTCGGTCATTCTGATTTTCATGTTTATGATTTACCGCTTCATGGTAATTGCTGGAAATGCACCGGATCTGATGGGTGCGATGATCGTGATCGGCGTGATGGCACACATCGCGATTCAGGTTATCTTAAATATCGCGGTTGTTACGAATACGATCCCGAACACGGGTGTTACGCTGCCGTTTATCAGTTACGGAGGTACGTCCGTCATGTTCCTGATGCTGGAGATGGGGATGGTGTTAAGCGTCTCGAACCAGATTAAGCTGGAGCAGTAGGAATATTTGGCGGAGTTACATATTTACTTCGGAAAATGTAGAAAATGAGAACCATTTTCTCTCGTTGGCATATAATAATACATAGATGCCGGTGGGAGGGGATTGTTTGGCTTTCATCGAGATTCACGGACCGTGCCGGATTCAGGGCGGACTCACGGTGCAGGGGTCGAAAAATGCAGTTTTGCCGATGATGGCGGCGTCGGTGTTAAACCGCGGAATTACCGTGCTTGAAAATGTCCCCAGAATACAGGATGTGTTCTGTATGATGGGGATTCTTGATTCTCTGGGATGCCGGTGTGCGTTGCACGGAAACCGTCTGGAAATCGATACTTCGAAGATGAATGGCTGGCGGATCGAGCAGAATGCGATGGGGAAAATGCGCTCGTCCATTATGCTTTTGGGAGCGCTCCTGGGACGCTTTTGCGAGGCGGGTGTCTACAGCCCCGGCGGATGTATGATCGGAAAACGTCCAATCGACTGGCATTTGCGGGCACTCCGTGCGCTGGGCGCGGAAATACAGGAACCGGAGCCGGACGGCTTCCTGCATGCACAGACAACGGGACTTCGCGGGGCAGAGATTATTTTTCCGTTTCCGAGTGTCGGCGCGGTGGAAAATGCCCTGTTTGCCGCTGTGGCAGCGGTGGGGCGGACGGTTCTGCGGGGATGCGCGCGGGAACCGGAGATTGGACAGCTGTGCCATTTCCTAAATGGTATGGGGGCATCGATCCGGGGGATCGGGACGGATGCGCTGATCATAGAAGGCGGATTGCCGCTCCATGACAGCCGGTTTGTGATCGGCGGCGACCG
>NZ_FR895107.1:25616-31904 GCF_000434655.1 Clostridium sp. CAG:43
GGACCTATCTTCTTGCCGCTGCGTCCTGCAGCGGTGAGGTGATCGTGGACGGCGTGCAGACACAGGAGCTACGTGCATTGACCGGGGTGCTGGAGCATATGGGCGTTTCGCTTTATCAGGAACCGGAACTTATATATGTACACAGCGGACAGCGCCTGCGGGCGGTATCGGTGAAAACCGGACCGTATCCGGCGTTTCCGACCGATCTGCAGCCGTTTTTGATGGCGGCGCTGTCACGGGCAGATGGAACCAGTATGCTGCGGGAGACGGTATTTGAAAACCGGTTTGGCACAGCGGCGGAGCTTAAAAAAATGGGGGCGAACATCGAATGCAGCGGGAACATTGCCCGGATTGACGGAGTGGAAACCTTGCGGGGAGCTTTGGTGCGTGCCCGTGATCTGCGGGGCGGCGCAGCCCTGACGGTGGCAGCCCTGGGGGCGGACGGATGGACCAGAGTATCAGAATGTGAACATATTGAGCGGGGATATGAAGATATTTGCCGGGACTTGCGGGCATTAGGAGCAGAGATCCGGCGCCGGGAGGATGATGGAGATAGAGAAGATACAGATTGAAAAAAAGACAGAGGAAAAGGTATGGCGCCGCCGTGGAAAAAAACATATCTGGATCACGGCGGCAGCACTTCTTGTGGCAGCCGCGTTTTTTGTCGGTCTGTCGCTGCTTCAGATCAATACAATCCATGTCAGTGGAAACCGGCAATATACGGCAGAGCAGATAGAGGCGTCTATTTTCGAATCGCGGCTGAGCCGGAATCCGGTGTTCTGCTATCTGCAGTACCGCTTCCGGCCGCACAAGTCAATTCCGTTCGTGCAGGATTACAAGCTGGTGTTCCGCAGCCCGTCGGACGTGGAGGTGATCGTCTACGAGAAGAGTGTGGTTGGTTACGTTTCCTACATGAACAGCCGGATGTATTTTGACAAGGACGGCATCATTGTGGAGAGCACAAGCGAGACATTGCCGGGTGTGCCGAAGATTGCCGGACTTTCCTTTGGACATATCGTGCTGCATCAGCCGCTGCCGGTCGAGGATATCAGCGTTTTCAACGAGATTTTGAACCTGACGCAGGTGCTGTCGGTCAACGAGGTTGCGGTGGACGAGATCCGTTTTAATAAGGAAAAGGAAGCGACGCTTCAAATCAGGAGCTTGAAGGTTGAGCTGGGAAGCAACAGTGAGATGAACGGGAAACTTTCGGAGCTGACGGATATTCTGCGGGATTATCCGGATCTGTCCGGAACCCTCTATCTGGACAGCTACGATGAATCGAATGCAAATCCGATGTACCGGTTTGATAAAAACTAGGAAGAATCGGCAAAATCGTGCTGCAGCTGCCAGCATATGGAAATTGTGACGTTACTGTACACGTATGCGTGAACAGTAACATTGTGACTGGTTTATTGAAAATTTATAAAAGAAACGATTGATTTTTTGCTGAAAATCAAATATAGTATTAGGTAGGCTAGATTTAAAAGACCCTAATTTTAGTATAAAAATGATAAAACCGGAACAGATGGGAAAATGAAGGAGGAAGTATCTTGTTAGAGATAAAGATAAATGAAGCAGAGAACTCTGCCAGAATTATAGTAGTAGGTGTCGGCGGAGCCGGTAACAACGCTGTCAACCGCATGATCGATGAAGATATTGCCGGTGTAGAATTTATCGGTATCAATACAGATAAGCAGGCACTGCAGTTCTGCAAGGCGTCCACAGCTATGCAGATTGGTGAGAAGCTGACCAAGGGACTTGGTGCAGGCGCAAAGCCGGAGATCGGTGAGAAAGCAGCTGAGGAAAGCCAGGAAGAACTGGCACAGGCTCTCAAGGGTGCAGATATGGTATTCGTTACCGCAGGTATGGGCGGCGGTACCGGTACAGGTGCAGCTCCGGTTATTGCACGTATCGCAAAAGATATGGGCATCCTGACGGTCGGCGTTGTCACAAAGCCGTTCCGTTTCGAGGCCAAGACCCGTATGAGCAACGCGCTCAATGGTATCGAAAAACTGAAGGCAGCTGTCGATACTCTGATCGTTATCCCGAATGATAAACTTCTTGAGATCGTAGACCGCCGTACCACGATGCCGGATGCACTGAAGAAAGCAGATGAGGTTCTTCAGCAGGCAGTACAGGGTATTACCGACCTGATCAATGTTCCGGGTCTTATCAATCTTGACTTTGCAGATGTTCAGACCGTTATGGTGGACAAGGGTATCGCTCATATCGGTATCGGTCATGCGAAGGGTGATGACAAAGCACTTGAGGCTGTTAAGCAGGCTGTATCCAGCCCGCTGCTTGAGACAACCATCGAGGGTGCAAGCCACGTTATCATCAATATTTCCGGCGATATCAGCCTGATCGAGGCAAATGACGCAGCCAGCTATGTACAGGAGCTTGCAGGCGACGATGCCAATATCATCTTCGGTGCGATGTACGATGAGAATGCACAGGATGAGGCGACGATCACTGTTATCGCGACTGGACTGGATTCCCACGGTGTGAACACACCGGTTGCAAAAGCGATGACTGAGTTCAAGACTCCGTTCAAGGCAAAGACGACTGGCAATACATACGCTCAGCCGGCAGCACAGACTGCAGCGGCAGCGCAGCCGACCTACAAGGCACCGACCTTCCGTGCACCATCTGCAGCAGCACCGGCACAGCCAGTCGCTCCGAAGGAAGCACCGCAGTCGGCACCGGCACAGCCGTTCCGCCCGATGCGCCAGGAAACACAGATCAATATTCCGGATTTTCTGAGAAATAAGAAATAATATAAGAGTGAGAGATGAGCTGCTCTTGCTTTAGTAAAAATACAAAATATATACAGAAGCAGTTGCTTTTGGAAGAGACACGCATTAGAAGTGAAAATTTCTGATGCGTGTTTTTTTATCGTCGATTCAGACCTTCGACTTATGTCGAATCTATTCAAATTTCACGTTTTCCCCCCGATTTTTGGCGATCAAAACAGGCGTTTTGCGCCCTCGGTTTGACAAATTTTGCGGAACTTTTTTCTTATAATATCCCGTGTCGGACAGAAAGGTGGGAAGAGACAGTGACCTATCGTGTGTATGCGGATGTCATCCTGCTGCAAAATCTGGCAGCGGATTTCCTGCTTCTGTCGGTGGTGAAGAATTGCCTGCGTCTGCCGGAACGCCGGTATGGGCGGTTGGCAGGGAGTCTTCTGGGAGCCGTGTATGCGTTAGGAATGGTGTTAGCTCCGGTTCCACTGGGATATGCCGGGCGGATGCTCCTAAGCGCCACGATGAGCGTGCTGATGGCATGGACGGCATTTTCCATCCGTAGGAAGTCGGAGGCGGCAGAAGCTGCGATCGGGCTTTACATAGCATCTATGCTGGCGGCTGGCTGCATGGAACTGGTTCAGCCGCTTGGAATACGGGTGAATCTTCTGTTCTGGCTGTTTACCGCGGGGGGCAGTTTTCTGATTCCATCTGCGGTGTGGCGGTTTGGTATGCAGCGGTGTATGAAGCTGGAACACCAGTACGCGGTAACGCTTTTTAACAAAGGCAGGGAGCGGCATGTGCAGGCGATTCTCGACACAGGCAACCATCTGACGATGCCGCTTTCGGGGCGTCCGGTGCAGGTGCTGGATGCGTGTGCGGCAGAGAGATTTTTTTCCTGGGAGGACGGTGTCCAATACATCCCATTTCGGAGTGTCGGAAAGGGCGGCGGCGTGATTCCGGCATATCAGGCGGAGCGGATGGAAGTGTTCGGTCAGGGCGGTATGAGGGTGATTGAGAAGCCGTGGATTGCCATTTCACAGGAGGCGCTGTCGCAGAAGGGCGAGTATCAGATGCTGCTCAATGAAAAATATTGGTTGTGAAGAAAAACAGCCGTTATGGTCTGAACCATAGCGAACAACATAAGGGGGAAAAGCGTATGTTTATAAAAGTTTCAGTTCCAGGTCAGTTTCGTTTAAAAATGATGCCGTCGTTCCGGTCATTTCTGATGCACCGGGACGGGGAAGTTCATTATATCGGGGGAACCGATATCCTTCCGGCACCGTTTGACAGTGTGCGGGAGGCGGAGGTTTTAAGAAAATTTGGAACCAGTGAGGATAAAGAGGCGCGTTCGGCGCTGATCGAACACAACCTGCGCCTGGTGGTCTACATAGCAAGAAAGTTTGACAACACCAGCGTGGGCGTGGAAGATCTGATTTCGATCGGGACGATCGGTCTCATCAAGGCGATCAACACGTTTGACGTGGATAAAAATATTAAGCTGGCGACCTATGCATCCCGTTGTATTGAAAATGAGATTCTGATGTATCTCCGGAGAAATAATAAGACGAAGCTCGAGGTTTCGATCGATGAGCCGTTGAATGTGGACTGGGATGGAAATGAATTGCTTCTGTCGGATATTTTGGGAACGGATGAGGATATTATTTACCGGGATCTGGAGGATGAGACAGAGCGGAAACTGTTGAATGCGGCGATCGACCGCCTGAATCCGCGGGAACAGAAAATCGTGAAGCTGCGCTTTGGTCTGGGGAGAGATCAGGAAGATGAAATGACCCAGAAGGAGGTTGCCGACCTTCTGGGTATCTCGCAGTCATACATATCGAGGCTGGAAAAGAAGATTATGAAACGCCTCAAGAAAGAAATTTCGCAGCAATGCGGTCTATACACCAGCCGATAAGTGCTGGAAGAAACAGACCGATCAGGATGTAAAACGGACCCATTTCATAGCGGAAGGAGACCGGGAAGTTGGAAAGTGTTTCCGGTATTTCCTTCAAAATGAAGCGGGCATAGGCAAAATCGATCAGCTTGAACAGCGTGAAATGAATCGCCATAATGTCAAAGGAATGGCGTCCTAAAAAGGCAAGGACCTTTGCCAGCGGTCTGATGCGCTCGGACAGGTCGGAGAGCGAAAGGACGAAGTAAATTCCAATGATGGAGATCGGATAAAATAAGACGCCCGGAATGTGCATGCTTGCCAGATCGATGAAAATGTGAAGCTTTGTGTTCGTCAGGTGCAGAAGCAGGGCGCTTATCAGGCAGCCGTACCAGACCGTATAGTGGCGGAAATTGGAGAAAAACTGCTGCATCAGCCAGGCGATGAGATAGACCGGAACAACGAGCAGTGCCGCCTGCAGATTGTAAGGGAGCGGGCAGCTTCTCATATTTAAGAAGACACCGGCAAGGCCAATCAGGATGCATGCAAATGCACATACAGGAAGCTTGACATTATCTTTCCGGGTGAAGCGGGCAGCTGCGCGTCCAAACCAGACGCATCCGGCAAAGAGTCCGGAGGACACCAGCCAGACCGGCAGAAACCAGAGGGCACCCTGAACCTGTTCCGGGGAGTTGAAGGAAAGACTGCTCATCCATGCCGTAAGCATTCTGGTGTGGTTGTAAAGTTCCTGGCCTGCATAGAGCCTGTGCGTCACAAAAAAGTTGTGAAGCAGGACAAAAAACAGCGTGTAGAACATATACCTGGGCCATGCACCGGCGAGACGGGAGCCGAAGTAGAGAAACGGCGTATCCCCGTATTTCGTTTCATTATAAAAATAGCCCGTGATAAAGAAGAACAGCGCCAGGTGGAACAGATAGACGAACGCACCGGCGAAATATCCGGTATGCCCCAGCACGATCGCAATAATGCCCCATCCCTTTACGATATCCCAGTAGAGGGAACGGGCTTTTTTTTGTGTGTTCATGAATGGATCTCCTTGTGGTTGAATTCTATTTTCTATAAATAAGATTGATCGTAAAATCCCTGAAAATATATTTTACTATGGAACGGCAGAAAAGGCAAGAAATTGGAATGAGTGAAAACGGTTCTCATTTGTCCGGGTATAAATGAGCTTTGAATTGTCCATTCTAATGTATAGGTGACAAAACAAAAATCAAAACGATTCAACCGTTTGCGTTGATCGTCCATCATACGGAGGGAATGGAAATGCCGGTCTATAAAGTGGAAATCTGCGGGGTCAATACATCCAAGCTGCCTCTTTTAAGTAATGAGGAGAAAGAAGAACTGTTTCGCCGGATTCTAAAGGGCGATCGGGAGGCAAGAGAACAGTATATCAAGGGGAATCTGCGGCTGGTGCTCAGTGTAATACAGCGCTTTTCGGGCAGCCGGGAAAATGTGGACGATCTGTTCCAGATTGGCTGTATCGGTCTCATCAAGGCGATTGATAATTTTGATATTACCCAGAATGTCCGTTTTTCGACGTATGCGGTTCCGATGATTCTGGGGGAGGTAAAACGGTATTTGAGGGATAACAATTCAATCCGGGTCAGCCGGTCGCTCCGCGATACA
>NZ_FR895107.1:31929-34944 GCF_000434655.1 Clostridium sp. CAG:43
CATACAAAGCGATCTATACCCGTGAAAATCTGCTGAAAAAGCAGTCAAAGGAGCCGACACTCTGCGAGATTGCCAAAGAATTGGGAGTCAGCAAAGAGGAGATAGCGTATGCGCTCGATGCTATTCAGAGCCCGGTCAGCCTGTACGAACCGGTCTATACGGACGGCGGCGATCCGCTCTACGTGATGGATCAGCTCAGTGACAAGAAAAATTCAGAGGAACATTGGGTCGAGGATCTGTCGCTGGGGGAGGCGATGCAGCGCCTGCCGGACCGGGAACGCCGCATTATTGATATGCGCTTTTTTGAGGGAAAGACCCAGACGGAGGTTGCCGAAGAAATCCATATTTCGCAGGCGCAGGTGTCACGGCTGGAGAAGAGTGCGTTAAAAAGCATGAAGCATTATTTGAGCTGAATGTTGATAGGGATTGTGTTATAGGGATTGTGTGAGATTCTTCTGATTGATTGTTTGGCGGCTCTGTGTTAGAATATAGAAGATATAGTCTGCAAAAAGAATCTGAAAATCAAGCAGATGACTGTTATCTGAACTGGGGTTGAGTGGAGTATTCCATCTGATATAGTGATAAAGGCAGCTTGGCGATGCGACACTCAGGCAGTCATGGACAGCAGACAGAGTAGAAAAGACAGGCGCAGGCGGATTGAGCCTCGCGCATGATAAAAAGAGCCGGAGGAATTCAAATGGAGAAATTACGTGAGCTGATGAAAGAACATCAGGATAAAGCAGATAAAAAAGTGATGGGAGAGGTTCTGGAGCTGCTTCAGAGAGAGCCGGGACTGTTTGTTGTGACTGTCCATGCGACGAAAAACTTCTTCCTGGGTGCAGAGAACGGCAAGGCGGCTGCTTTCCTTTACACCAGCCGCGAGTATGCAGATGAGTTCGTGAAAGGGCTGGAGATGGTCGGCGTAGAGACGAAGGTACTGGAGATCCGCCCATTACAGCGTATTTCCTTTTTCAACGACCTCTACCGCAGCGGTTTTGAGGCAGTTGTGATCGACAAGGGACAGGAAAATCATATGTCCATGTCGCTGTTCAGCATCATCGAGAAACCAAAGGATACATCCGAGATCGTGATGAACCCGTCCCTGGTCCGTTCTGCAAATCAGTTCTATCAGGCACTGGTACAGCACCAGGCATTCCCACAGATGCAGGATCTGATGTGCAAAGAGCTTTACGGTGCGCGTCTGCTGGTTCCGGTTGCTGACCCGCAGAAGACGACGGCAGTGCCGGTTCTGACCACCGGAAAGGGTGTACGCTATTACCCGGCATTTACGGATTTAGTAGAATTTGGCAAATTTGACCGTAAACACCAGTTTGGAGCAATGGAAGTCCGCTTCCGCGATCTGAAAAAATATCTGGATTACGTGAATGGAATCGTGGTAAATCCGTTTGGATTTGCACTCCGTCTGGACGGCGAGAAGCTGGATCGGATTGAGAAAGAGAATATGAAGCTGAAGGTTGTAAAATAAATGCTGCTGTGACCGTGACCGGTAATAAATAGATGTCAGCATAATAAACTGTGGTGAAAAGGCTGTCTCCCATCAGAATGTATCATATAGATGCATCTGCCGAGAGACAGCCTTTTTGATTATTCGGTTCTCCTGTTTTTTTCATATAAATGTAGTAATCCCTTCATCAACAGCGCCCCATCATACGTGATCGTATGCGAACAGAGCGGCAGGACAATCTTGGAGATGCCGCCGGTGGCGATGATGGAAGTTTTCTCTCCGAGTTCTTCCTCGATGCGATCCAGCATACCGTCGATCATCGCGGCATTGCCAAATATGACGCCGCTTCTCATGCAGTCTATGGTATTTTTGCCAATGACACGGCGCGGCGTATCGAGGCTGATGCGCGGCAGCTGGGCAGTGCTGGCGCTCATGCTGTCGAGGGAAACGCGAAGTCCCGGCAGGATCGCGCCGCCGACATAGCGTCCGTTTTTGTCGATGACAGACATGGTCGTAGCGGTTCCCATTTCGATGATGATGATTGGCGGTTCATGCTCTGCAAGGGCACCGACTGCGTTTACGATCATATCACTGCCGACGGATTTCGGGTTGTCCATCAAGATGTTTAAGCCGGTTTTCATGCCGGAACCGACCAGCATTGCGTTTAGCCCCGTTATTTTACGGATGGCGGCAAGAATCGTCCGGTTAAGCGGCGGAACAACCGAGGAGACGATTGCACCATCAAGTTGCTCTGGGGCAATATGGTAAATTTCAAGAATACTTTTCAGCGCCACGGCATATTCCAGATTCGGTTTTCCGATGGTGGTCGTGATGCGTTCTACAAAATACGTTTTTTTTGCGTCGATCACGCCGATAATAATGTTGGTGTTTCCAACGTCGATAGCTAGAATCATAAAATAACTCCTTTATATCTCCTGCATCTCTACAATAATCAACAGCTCTTATAAAATGTTGATTGTATAGTTATCGCAACGGTTTCATATGTTCAACTGTTACTATTTATTATATATCCACGTTAATAGTATGATTATATGTTTTTTAAAGAAAAGGATCAAGAAGAAGATGAAAAATGTTTTTAAGATCTGTTACCGATCGCGCGTGAGTGAACCGTAACTTGGACTTGCGTATTCGTTTAAAATAATATAGAATAAATACGTTTAGACAAAGTTAAAGAATGGTAGTAAGTTTGGAGGAAGATATTTTTGGAAAATATAGCGGAGCAGATCAAAAAACGGCGTACATTCGCCATTATTTCCCACCCGGATGCTGGTAAGACAACCCTGACGGAGAAGTTTCTTCTCTACGGAGGCGCGATCAACCTGGCTGGTACGGTCAAGGGAAGAAAAGCGGCCAAGCACGCGGTTTCTGACTGGATGGAGATAGAGAAGGAGAGAGGTATTTCGGTTACCTCTTCCGTATTACAGTTTAATTATGAGGGATTCTGCATCAATATCCTGGATACACCAGGACATCAGGATTTCTCGGAGGATACCTACCGTACTCTGATGGCAGCCGATTCGGCGGTCATG
>NZ_FR895107.1:34958-36333 GCF_000434655.1 Clostridium sp. CAG:43
CAGCCGATTCGGCGGTCATGGTCATCGATGGTTCTAAGGGTGTCGAGGCGCAGACGATTAAGCTTTTCAAGGTTTGCGTTATGCGCCACATCCCGATTTTTACCTTTATCAACAAGATGGACCGCGAGGCGCGCGATCCGTTTGAGTTGATGGATGAGATCGAGAGCGTGCTCGGCATCCGTACCTGCCCGGTCAACTGGCCGATCGGCTGCGGTAAGAATTTTAAGGGCGTGTATGACCGTGCCACAAAGAAGATCACAACTTTCACAGCAGCAATGGGCGGACAGAAGGAGGTCGCATCTCAGGAGTTCTCGTTAGAGGGCGATGAGGTTAACTCCATCATCGGTCCAGACTATCATCGGCAGCTGATGGATGATATCGAGCTTCTGGACGGCGCATGCGATGAGCTGGATATGGAGCGTGTCAGCCGCGGAAATTTATCCCCGGTATTCTTTGGTTCGGCGCTGACAAACTTTGGTGTAGAGACATTCCTGGAGCATTTCCTGAAAATGACAACCTCGCCGCTGCCGAGAAATACGACAACCGGCATGGTGGATCCGTTCTCTCCGAATTTCAGCGCGTTTGTCTTCAAGATTCAGGCAAATATGAACAAGGCGCACCGCGACCGTATCGCATTTATGCGTATCTGTTCCGGCAAATTTGAGGCAGGCATGGAAGTAACGCATGTGCAGGGCGGACGCAAGATCCGTCTCTCCCAGCCACAGCAGATGATGGCGCAGGATCGAAAGATCGTCGAGGAGGCATATGCGGGCGATATCATCGGTGTATTCGATCCGGGTATTTTCTCGATCGGTGATACACTCTGTACAGGTGAAAAGGTAGAATTTGAAGGCATTCCTACGTTCGCACCGGAACATTTTGCACGCGTGCGCCAGATGGACACGATGAAGCGCAAGCAGTTCATCAAGGGCATCAGCCAGATCGCTCAGGAAGGTGCGATCCAGATCTTCCAGGAGTTCAACACAGGTATGGAAGAGATCATCGTCGGCGTAGTCGGCGTCCTCCAGTTCGAGGTACTGACCTACCGTCTGGAAAATGAGTACAATGTAGAAGTCAAGCTGGAAAAGCTTCCATACGAGTACATCCGTTGGGTAGAAAACGCTGACGAGATCGACGTTGCCAAGATTCAGGGAACTTCGGATATGAAGCGGATCAAAGACCTCAAAGACAATCCACTGCTTCTGTTTGTCAACAGCTGGAGTGTGGGAATGGTAGAAGAGCGGAATCCGAAGCTTAAATTAAGCGAGTTTGGGCGTAACTAAAGCCATGCAGCGGAAAGCACCGTTTCAGCGAATGGAAAATTTATTTTTCAGGCGCTGAAAGGGGGATTTCTGCTATACGGCGCAGCCGGACA
>NZ_FR895107.1:36453-39244 GCF_000434655.1 Clostridium sp. CAG:43
AGAGAGTCCCTATCGCACCCCTGGGCATGGTAAAACAAGAGAGAGTCCCTATCGCACCCCTGGGCATGGTGAAAATATAGAAAAAATCAGAAAAGGAGACATTTCATATGAGCAGAGTAGATGTAGTACGTGCAGCCATGGTAGAAGCCATGAAAGCAAAAGACAAAGCAAGAAAAGATTCCTTATCCATGCTGTTATCCGCACTGAAAAATGCGGAGATCGACAAGCGTTCTCCGCTGACTGAGGAAGAGGCGGACGCAGTTGTAAAGAAAGAGATCAAGCAGACGAAGGAGACGCTGGAACTGGCTCCGGCAGATCGTGCGGATATCCGTGAGGAGGCACAGGCACGTCTGGCAGTTTATCAGGAATTTGCACCGGAGGATCTGACCGAAGAGCAGATCGCAGAGGTGATCAAAAGTGTTCTGGCAGAGCTTGGCATTGAAAATCCGGCACCGTCTGACAAGGGCAAAATCATGAAAACCCTGATGCCGAAGGTAAAGGGCAAGGCAGACGGAAAGGTAGTGAACCAGGTACTGGCTGGAATTCTGTCCAAATAATAACTAAAGGAAAAGAACGAGGCGGAAGATTTATGTATAAAAAGAAAATCGAGCAGTATATCGAGGCGCACAAGCAGGAGATGTTAGATGACATATGCACTCTGTGCAGCATCAACAGTGAGCGTTCGGCATACCAGGAGGGCGATCCGTTCGGCGAAGGTCCGAGCCGCGCACTGGCACAGGCACTCAAAATGGCGGAAGAGTATGGATTTTCCATCAACAATTACGATAATTATGTAGGAACCGCCGATTTAAACGACGGTGAGCACCAGCTAGATATTCTGGCACATCTGGATGTTGTCCCGGCAGGCGAGGGCTGGACTGTGACACAGCCGTTTGAACCGATTGTAAAAGACGGAAAGTTGTACGGACGCGGCACGGCGGATGACAAGGGACCAGCGGTAGCAGCTCTGTATGCGATGCGTGCGGTCAAAGAACTGGGAATCCCGGTGACAAAAAATGTACGCCTGATTCTGGGAACAGATGAGGAGTGCGGCAGCAGCGATATTGAACATTATTATAAAGTGGAGAAGGAAGCGCCGATGACATTTTCCCCGGATGCTTCGTTCCCGGTTATCAATATCGAAAAAGGACGTTTCCCGGGGCATGTGACAGCTTCTTTTGAGGTATCGACGGAGAATGCGCGGATCCTGTCCATCGAGGCTGGCATCAAGATCAATGTTGTTCCGGGCAAGGCGCATGCGACAATTACAGGACTGACCGAGGAAGAGGTACGTCCGATGGCAGAGGGCGTGACGAAGGAGACTGGCGTACAGTTTGAGCTTCAGGCAGAGGAAGATGCGATCGTGATCACCGCAATCGGTGAGGGCGCACACGCCTCGACACCAGAGGAAGGCAAAAATGCGCTGGCATCCCTGCTTCTGCTTCTGGATCGCCTGCCATTTGCATCCTGCGGACAGACGAAGCTGATTCACAGCCTGACTGAGTGCTTCCCGTGGAATGATACCGAGGGCAAGGCGCTTGGCGTGGCGATGCAGGCAGAAGGATCCGGAGCGCTGTCTCTGGCATTCACGATGCTTACGATGACGGAGACACGGATGGAAGCGTACTTTGACGGACGTTTCCCGATCGGCGGCAATGATGACAACCTGTTGAAACCGGTGGAGGCAAAACTTGCGTCCCACGGCATGAAGTTAGAGTCCCCGCAGCTGCGAGAACCGCATTTTGTAGACGGCAATTCCGAGTTTGTCAGAACACTTCTGAATGCTTATGAGCTTTATACCGGCAACAAGGGCGAGTGCAACTACACCGGCGGCGGCACATATGTGCATGACCTGAAAAACGGCGTTGCATTTGGCGCGTCGATGCCGGGCGTGGACAACCGGATGCACGGGGCAGATGAATTTGCCTATGTGAGTGATCTGGTGGCAAGCGCGAAGATTTTTGCACAGGTGATTGCGGATTTGTGTAAGTAACAGAAAATTTCGTTTTTTCCGCCGTAAGAATTAAAGAAACCTTAATTGATTCGCCGCAGGTTCTATGTTAGACTGAAATCCACAAACGAGAGGTACTGTGCATGTTTGAAGACAGCTGCAGGAACTCCGGCGAGAGGGAAAGGAGAGAACGATTATGAAAAAATCATTCCATACAGTTAAAAAGGCAGGGATTCTGACGGCGGCAGCGGTTCTGGGAACAGCGGCACTGGCGGGATGCGGCAGTAAGGCAGATACAACAGAGAGTGCAGCGGCAAGCGAGGAAGCAACCGAAGCGGTCGGAGAGGCAGAAGCATCGGATGCACAGCTTGTCATCGCAGGCGGAGACAGCGCCGGATTGATCGCGGCGGTTCAGGCGGCAGCCGAGGGCATGGATCCGTCGAAGATCCTGATTCTGGCACCGGGCGAAGAGCTGGCGGCAGATATGGCGGAGATGGCGCCGTATGTCAATGCAGCCAATACAGATGAGCAGTTCCAGGCGAATCTTACGGATGATTTTGAGATTTATCTGTCCGATATTATGACGGCAGGAAATAATACGAACAATTCGGATATGGCGGCAGATGTATCGGAGAACAGCGAAGAGGCGAAAGACTGGCTTGCCGACACACTGGGAATGGAGTACGGCGATCTGACACAGGAGGCAGGTTCCAGGGTAGCCCGCAGTTTCCCGGCAAAAGAGGGAAATCTGAACGAGCTTGCACAGGAAGCGCTGCTTAAAAAAGTCGAAGAGCTGAAGATTCCAGTTGAATATAAGACAGAATTAAAGAGCGTCGCTTA
>NZ_FR895107.1:39270-39722 GCF_000434655.1 Clostridium sp. CAG:43
GTGCGCTTGACCGCATCACTGTGACGGTGGACGGCAAGGATCAGGAAATTGACTGCCTGGCACTGGTAGCGACCGATGTCTCCCTGATTCCGGTTTTTGAGGAATCTCAGGTATATGAGGCAGATGGAAAGGCAGCTGCCTTGGTTGTCAGCAACAATGCGGAACAGCTAAACAAAGATAGCGGCGAGCTGATCAATGGTCTTTATGCAGCAGGTCCGATCCTGTCAGCGGCAGTAGACGGTGAAGGCGTTCTCTCCGGCAATGAGCTGACAGAGGCGGTTATGTTTGGTTCGACTGCAGGAACAGAAGCAGCGGTTTATGTTTCGGATAACCAGTAAAAGCTAAGCTGGTTCATATGTAAGGCCATTTCTAAAAAAGCAGATGATGCAGACGAAATAAAATAGAAACCTTTAAGAAGAGGTTCAAGCAAGAAGCGGGTAAAAGCAAAAAAA
>NZ_FR895107.1:39727-41571 GCF_000434655.1 Clostridium sp. CAG:43
AAGAAGCGGGTAAAAGCAAAAAAACTTTTACCCGCTTTTAGTATTTTACAGAAAACAGCACGGAACTGATTTGCAAAAATAAAATTGTTCTTATTGTGGAGACAATACCTAAAAAGTAAGTCAGAACTAACTCTGTATCACTGAATTATTATAACTTATTCGCAATCCGATATATTTGTTTATAAGAATCATGCTTTTTGATAGTATATAGTCAAACCTCATGAGGAGCGAGAAACAAGAAACAGAAAACCATTACATAAGGGGGTATTACAACATGGCGGGGAAAACAAAAAATGGGGCGGAGAAAAAAGAGACTCCGTTGTACGTGAAAATATTCATTGCATTGTTTGCAGGTATCGCGTTTGGTTACGTCTTAAATTTTATGGGCGGCGTGGAGAATGAGATCATTAACGGATATGTCCTTCCGTTCTTCCAGTTCATTGGAGATTTGTTTATCAAGTTGATCAAGATGATTGTCGTTCCGCTGGTGTTCTTCTGTATCATCGACGCGGCACTTTCGCTGGGCGATATCAAGAAACTTCGAAGCATCGGTGTTAAAACCATCATCTGGTTTTTAGCAACGGGCGGTATTTCAGCAACCATCGGTCTGATACTTGCCAATATCATCAAACCTGGGCGCGGCTTGCAGCTGGGAACGGCAGAGACAGCAATGGAAGTGAAAGAACTTCCGGGTATCTACCAGACACTGCTCGACTTAATCCCGTCCAACCCATTCCAGGCACTGACAAGCGGCGAGATGATGCAGATTATCGTCTTCTCCCTGTTCCTTGGATTTGCCATCATCAGCATCGGCAAGGAAGCGCAGCAGTTATGTGACATTATCAGCCTCTGTTCACGGACGATGTTTAAGGTTATCGATATGATTCTTGGAATTATCCCTTACGGTGTATTCAGTTTGATGACTGTAGCACTTGCGAAATATGGCGTTGCCATCTTCGGACCGGTTCTGAAATTCATCTTAACCGATTATCTTGCCTGCATCATCATGAGTACTGTTGGATACGGCATTTTCCTTACCGTGATTGGAAAGGTAAATCCGATGAAGTTCTGGCGCAAAGCGTTTGAACCTTGGATGATCGCATTTAGTACCTGTACTTCTTCAGCAGCTCTTCCGGTATCAATGGAAGTAGCACCGAAGAAGATGGGCGTTCCGAGAGATATTGCGAGTTTCGTACTTCCACTTGGATGTACCGCTCAGATGAACGGAACGTGTGCATACTTTGGTATCGTTGTTCTCTTTGCCGCACAGCTGTACGGCGTAGAGTTAAGTATTCAGCAGCAGATTATGCTGGTTGTACAGGCAACATTCTTAAGCGTTGGCTGTGCAGCAACTCCGCAGATTGGTCTGGTTATTAGCTTAACCCTGATGACGCAGATGGGACTTCCGCTGGATGCATACGCACTGGTGGCTGGAATCTATCGTATTATCGACCAGATTCACACATCTACTAACTCTGTAGGCGACCTGGTAGCGTCTGTCTGCATTTCTCAGATGGAGGGTGAACTGGATCACGAGATTTTCAATCAGGAAGAAGCCAAAAAGGCAGCTTGAGTTTTAGAAAGAGACATCCCGGATTCGTATGAAATGTGGAATATATCTGGGCAGTAGTTATGTATGAAACCCGGAAAGCTGGGAAACGACAAATTTGTGCAGAACGTGAATCAAAGATGGAATATGGACCCCCCCGGTTCTGAAAAGTCCACGTTTTCCGGATAAAAAGGAAAAAAACAGAAATAATTCCCACTTGCAAAGGTGAAAAAATTTAAGGGAACCAGACAAAACAAGAAAAGGAGATTAAAACTATGAGTGATAACAGAATTAT
>NZ_FR895108.1:0-15229 GCF_000434655.1 Clostridium sp. CAG:43
CCGGACACACATAACCGCATATCCGGATGCACAGCGGGCTGACCTGTACAGCAGCCCCATCCGCTTCAGAAATTATTTTACTAACTCTTTTACCTTCGCTGCCTTGCCGATTCTGGATCTCAGGTAGTTCAGTTTTGCTCTTCTTACTTTACCTCTTCTTACTACTTCAACGTTCTCTACAGACGGAGAATGTAACGGCCAGGTCTTCTCTACACCAACACCGTTGGAGCTCTTTCTAACAGTGAAAGTCTCGCGAACGCCGCCGTTCTGTCTCTTAATAACAGTTCCCTCGAAAACCTGAATTCTCTCGCGGTTTCCCTCTTTGATCTTAGCAGATACACGTACTGTATCGCCTACGTTGAAACTCGGAACGGTTTCCTTTAACTGAGCTGCTTCAATGTTCTTAATAATCTCGTTCATCTTTGTGAACCTCCTTTAAAATCTTTGATGTTCTTAATACGATCTTTTATCCCGTAAAAACGTGCTTCCTGTAACAGCGGAACATCTCTTTATTTCACAGAATATGATTTTATCATAGAAATCCTTGATTTGCAAGGACTTTCTGCTCTCTTTTTTAGAGTTTTTTTGTTTCTTTTTCCTCTTTCTGACGAATCAGCTCTTCCAGATATTTCTTCTCTTTCTTATCCAGAACCGCATCTTTTAAAAGATCCGGGCGGCGTTCCAGCGTCCGTTCGATCGATTTCTGACGGCGCCAGGTCTCGATATTTTTGTGATGCCCGGTCAGAAGTACGTCCGGAACCGCCTTATCCATAAATACAACCGGGCGGGTGTACTGTGGATATTCCAGCAGATTGTCGTGAAATGACTCAAATTCCGCAGATACGTCATTATTTAACACACCAGGCACCAGACGGGAAATGCAGTCGATCATAACCATCGCCGGAAGCTCACCGCCCGTCAGGACATAATCGCCGATCGAGAGATAGTCGGTCACAACCAGCTCTAACGCGCGCTCATCGATCCCCTCATAATGCCCGCAGAGGAACACCAGATCCTCTTCTTTCGCCAGTTCTTCCGCGATTTTCTGGTTGAAAACCTGCCCCTGCGGAGTCAGATAGATCACGCGCGGACGTTTTCCGGTGCGCGCCGCCAGGTCTTCATATGCATCGTAAATTGGTTCCGGCTGCATCACCATACCGGCGCCGCCGCCATAGGGCGCATCGTCTACATGATGGTGTTTGTCCTTCGAGTAATCGCGGATATTGACCGCCTCAACCGAGATCAGCCCTTTGTCAATCGCACGCCCCGTAATGCTTGTGTTCAGTCCCCCCATTACCATCTCCGGGAACAGGGTCAGAATATGAAAATTCATCCGTTTCTCCTATATTTATACAGCACTTTCACAACGGTACTTTCATTTTAGGATTTTCATTCCATTTACAGATCCAGCAGACCGTCCATGATATGAACCGTTACGGTGCCAGCCTCCAGATCGACATTCAGAATGCATTCCTTGATGGACGGGAAGAGGTATTCTTTGCCCTCAGGTCCTTCGATCAGATATACGTCGTTAGCTGCTGTCTGAAGGATATCTTTCACCGTACCGAACTCCTCGCCCTCGTCCGTCAGCACTTTCAGACCAATCAAATCGGCAATGAAATTCTCATCCGGATTCAGTTTCACCGCCTGATCGCGGGTGATCAGAATATCCTTATTACGGAACGGCTCGCAGTCCTCAATCCGGTTCATCTCTTTAAATTTAAGAATGACCATATTTTTGAAAAAACGCGCCTGTTCCACGGTCACCGGCATTTTTTCTTTTCCAGTGTCGATATACGCTTTTTTTAATTTTTTAAAGCGATTCACATCATCGGTGGTAGGGAATACTTTCACATCTCCGCGCAGACCATGCGGGGACGTAATCACACCAACTCTCAGATAATCAACCATTCTGTAATCCTCCTGTATAAAATACATGAAAAAGAATGTGCCTTGGCACATTCTCGCGCCGAGCGCGGTCGCTTGCGACATGTTTCTGCTTCGCGCGAGTGCGCATCATTGGCACGTTAGTGCCTTTTTGTGTAATAGGGAATTCCAAGGAATTTCCTATTACATAAAAAAGCAGAAAAAGCCGGACACCCTTTCAGGCAGCCGGCTTTTCAGCTTCGTCTGTATTACTGAATCTCTACAATAACTTTCTTGTCTTCCTTGGATGAAGCCGCCTTGACAACCGAGCGAATCGCTTTCGCGATACGACCCTGTTTTCCAATTACCTTACCCATATCGGCCGGTGCAACGGAAAGCTCGATTACAGTCTCATCGTCTTTGACCGATTCTGTAACCACTACCTCGTCCGGGTTCTCAACCAGTGCTTTCGCGATAACTTCTACTAATTCTTTCATACCTTTGCACCTCACAGGTCAGTATGCTTGATTTACTGGATACCAGCGATCTTTAAGAGTTTACCAACAGTCTCTGTCGGCTGAGCGCCTGTTGCTAACCATTTCTTAGCAGCTTCCTCGTCGAATTTCAGAGTGCTCGGCTCTGTGTTCGGATCGTAGATACCGATCTCCTCGATGAATCTGCCATCTCTCGGGGATCTGGAATCTGCAACAATAATTCTATAGAAAGGAGCTTTCTTCTGACCCATTCTTCTTAATCTCATCTTTACCATTTTAAATTACCTCCTGAAATTTTCCTTATTTCCTTAAATTATAAAATATAGCTAATGCACACTGCATCTACTAACACTTGTTTAAAACGGCAGCCTCATCTTGCCAAGCATACCGCCGAGTCCGCCAAGACCCTTGCGTTTTCCGCCACCTGCCATGCCCGGAAGCTGTTTCATCAGCTTTTTCATATCTCCGAACTGTTTTACCAGGCGGTTGACTTCTGCGATGTCCACGCCTGCGCCCTGTGCGATTCGTTTCTTGCGGGACGGATTCATCAGATCCGGGTTGCGCCGCTCTTCGGCTGTCATCGAAAGGATGATCGCCTCCACGCGTCCCATCGTCTTCTCATTTTCATCTAAATCCAGACCTTTAAGCTGTCCCATACCCGGCATCATGCTCATGATGCTCGCCATACCGCCCATTTTCTTGATCTGGTTCATCTGATCGAGGAAGTCGTTGTAATCAAATTCTGCCTTCTTAATCTTGCGACCGAGTTCTTTTGCCTTCTCCTCGTCGATCACAGCAGATGCTTTGTCGATGATGGAAAGGACATCGCCCATGCCTAAGATTCGGGAAGCCATACGGTCCGGGTAAAACTGTTCCAAATCGGAAAGCTTCTCACCCATACCGACATAGAGAATCGGTTTTCCGGTTACCGCCTTGATAGAAAGAGCCGCACCGCCTCGCGTATCGCCATCCATCTTTGTCAGAACTACACCGTCAATGCCGATTTTGTCATTAAACATGCTCGCTACATTGACTGCATCCTGACCAGTCATGGCATCTACAACGAGAAGTGTCTGATAGACGTCCACATTCTCTTTGATCTCAACCAGCTCATCCATCATCGCTTCATCGATGTGGAGACGACCGGCTGTATCGATGATAACCACATTGTTGCCATTTTTCGCTGCGTGCTCAACCGCCGCCTTTGCGATATTGACCGGTTTGTGGTTCGTTCCCATCGCAAATACGGGAACACCCTGTTTTTCACCATTTTTCTGCAGCTGTTCGATTGCCGCCGGTCGGTAGACATCACATGCTGCCAGCAATGGGTTTCTTCCCTTTGCCTTGAGCTTTCCAGCAATCTTTGCCGTCGTGGTCGTCTTACCAGCACCCTGGAGACCTGCCATCATGATGACGGTAATCTCATTGCCCGGTTTTAACGCAATCTCTGTCATCTCGGAGCCCATCAGCTTGACCAGCTCGTCGTTGACAATCTTTATTACCATCTGTCCTGGATTCAGGCCATTTAAAACGTCTGTTCCAATCGCCCGTTCCTGTACAGAACTGATAAACTGTTTTACTACCTTGAAGCTTACATCCGCTTCCAGAAGGGCCATCTTGACTTCTTTGAGCCCGGCTTTTACGTCGCTCTCGCTGAGTCGTCCCTTGCCTGTCAGGTTTTTAAACACATTCTGCAGTTTGTCTGCCAAGCTTTCAAATGCCATCAAAAACCTCCCGCATTATAAATCCAATATCTCGTTTGAGATTCGCCCGATTGCCTCAATCAGCGCCTGATTCTGAGTCCGGCTGAATTCTTCCGTCAACCGATGAATCTCCGTTACTTTTTCCTTGGTTTTCTGGAACTTGGCAATCAGCCCAAGCTTTTCCTCATAACCAAGAAGTGTACGGTCACAGCGCCGGATCAGATCATGCACACCCTGACGGGTAATGCCCTGTTCATCTGCAATCTCACTGAGGGATAGATCGTTAAATACCACATCCTCATATACACTTTGCTGATGCTTTGTCAGGAGTTCTCCGTAGAAATCATACAAAAGACCCTGTTCAACAATTTTTTCCATTCCTCATCACCTGTGTTATCATACACGATAATCTAATTGGTGTCAAGTATTTTTTCTTTACACGAATCAGATTATCAAACGAATTATTTTTTGTGCTGCTCTGTTTGTGTTTTCTTTCAAAAATAAACAGATTAATGATCGCATTGCATCGTTTCAAATTCTATCCCCGCACCGGATGACCGTCTTCCTTCGGCAGCTTCTTCGCCGCCCGCCAGAAGCAGATCATATGTGCCGTCGCTGTGACCGCCCAAGAGATCGGGTACGACAGATACAGGATCGCCAGCGACCGCTGCGCTGCAAATATGGTAAAGATCCAAATCACCCGCAGTCCGCAGGCGCCGGTCAGAGAGACAATCGTCGGCAGGATCGAATACCCAAGTCCACGGATGCTTCCGACCATCGTATCCATCATGCCGCACAGGAAATACGTCGTACAGATGATCGACATCCGGAGCAGTCCATAGGAAATAACGTCGGCATCTTCTGAATATACCTGCAGCAGCCACGGACCGCCGAGGTATGCTGCAAATCCAAGCACCAGTCCTACTGTCACAACAACGCCCTGGCAGGTGGCAAGAATCTTTTTGATCCGCGTATATTTCTCCGCTCCGATATTCTGGCTTGTAAAGCTTAAATTGGTCTGATACAGCGCATTCATCGAGGTATACACAAATCCCTCGATATTCTGCGACGCCGTGTTGCCTGCCATCGCGATCGAACCGAAGGAATTGACGGACGACTGAATCAGTACGTTGGAGATCGCAAAAATCGCACCCTGGATACCAGCCGGAAGACCTACCTTTATAATAAGAAGAAGTTTTCTCCGGTTGACTCCCAGCCTGGAAAGCGACAGCTTCATCGCGCCCTCTGAATGCATCAGGCAGCGGATAACCAGAAATGCGGAAATACACTGGGAAATCACGGTTGCCAGCGCGACACCCGCTACGTCCATCTGGAGCTGGGTAACAAAGAATATGTTCAGTGCTGCATTGATAACACCTGCCACGGTCAGGAAATACAGCGGACGTTTCGTATCACCGATCGCGCGCAGGATCGCACTTCCGAAGTTATACACCATCGTTGCCGGCATACCGGCAAAATAAATCCGCATGTAGATCGTCGATTTATCGATGACATCGTCCGGCGTCCCCATCAGTTCCAGCCAGAAACGTGAGGTAAACAAACCCAAAAAGACTAGAAACAGCCCACTCATCAGGCTGACCGTGATCGCCGTATGGATTGTCTCGCTCATGTCGCGGTCATTCTTCGCGCCATAATAGCGTGCCACCAGAACGTTTGCACCGATCGACAGACCGATAAAGACGTTAATGAGAAGATTAATAAGGGAACTGGTCGAGCCGACTGCAGCCAGAGACTGGCTGCCTGCAAAACGCCCCACCACGATCACATCTGCCGCATTGAAAAGAAGCTGAAGCACACCGGAAAGCATCAGCGGAATGGAGTATGTAAGTACCTTTCCGAGAATCGGACCATTGCACATATCCATTTCATAGGATTTCGCCATGTTTTTCATCCTTTCGTATCTTAAAAATAAAAGTCCTTTCATTTTTCGAAGGCTGGTCAGTTGATACTATTCTACCCCCTTTCCATGCGCTTTTCAAGCGTTCTTTTAATCGTTGACTTTTTCCCGGCGCGTTTTATAATAAGGGTAGATAATTTACGGCGTGAACTGTCTGGCATCTTCCAGTTACAGCCACTTTACTTATAAGGAGGACATCATGATGAACACACAGCGACTTGAGAAAGTTTTGAAGAAAATGGAAACAGAGGGACTCGATCAGATGATTATTTCTGATCCATATGCGATCTATTATCTGACGGGTCGTTTTATTGATCCGGGTGAACGTCTGCTGGCACTTTACATTAACCAGTCCGGCAAGAATAAGATCTTTATCAATAACCTCTTTACCGTTCCGGAAGATCTGGGCGTAGAGAAATTCCGCTTCTCGGATACAGACGATTATCTGACTCCTCTGTGCGACTGTGTTGAGGCAGGCAAACCGCTCGGTATTGATAAAACATTTGCTGCCCGTTTCCTGATTCCGGTCATCGATCATTCGGGTGCTTCCTCCTACAAGGTCAGCTCCATCTGCGTCGATGAGGTCCGTGCATGCAAGGATGACGAAGAACGTGAAAAAATGCGTGCGGTTTCCGCAATCAATGATAAGGCGATGGCACAGTTCCGAGGTCTGATCCATGAGGGCGTAACTGAGGAAGAGATCGCTTCCAAGATGTTAGATATTTATAAGAGTCTCGGTGCAGACGGATATTCCTTTGAACCACTGGTTGGCTTCGGTGCAAACTGCGCGCTTGGACACCACGGTCCGGACAATACTGTTCTGAAAGAGGGCGACACCGTCCTGTTTGATGTTGGATGCAGGAAGGATGGCTATTGTGCCGATATGACACGTACTTTCTTCTATAAAAAAGTACCGTCTGAGAAGCACCGCGCTATTTATGAGACCGTCCGCCGCGCAAATGCTGCCGCAGAAGCAATTCTGAAACCGGGAGTTCCGCTCTGCGAAGTCGATAAAGCTGCCCGCCAGATCATCGAGGATGCCGGATATGGTCCGAACTTTACCCATCGACTGGGACATTTCATCGGTCTGGAAGTACATGAGTACGGCGATGTTTCTTCTGCGAACACCAAGGTCGCTGAAGTTGGCAATATCTTCTCCATCGAACCAGGTATTTATGTAGAAGGCGAAGTTGGCGTGAGAATCGAGGATCTGGTGCTGATTACTGAGGATGGATGCGAAATTCTAAACTCCTTCAGCAAGGAGCTGGATATTGTAGAGTAATCACATCGCATAATTTATAACACGATTATAAAAAAGAAACTGTTACAGATGGTATTTCTGGTAATTCCGATTACAAATCACGAATCATCCAGAAAGCCAGCCTCTGTAGACAGTTTCTTTTTAGTTTTCTTTAAAAACTAATTATAATTTTCATTTATAAAAAGGCGTTTTACGCGTTCAGCTTCTCCGTCATCATTTCATTCACTTTACCCGGATTTGCCTTGCCCTTCATCGCTTTCATCACCTGACCAACCAGAAATCCAAGTACCTTTGTCTTTCCACTCTTGTACTCTTCCACCGTCTTCGGGTTTGCAGCGAGCACATCGGAAACTGCCTGTTCCAGGGCACTGTCGTCATTGACCATGCCAAGTCCGTGTGCATCGACATAAGCGGACGGATCGACATCTTGCTCGAAAATAGCTGTAAATACTTCTTTTGCCGTGTTGTTATTGATCGTTCCGGCATCGACCAGACCGATGAGCTGTGCCAGATGCATCGGGGAGAACCACAGGCTTTCAGCGTCCTGTCCTTTTTCCTTGAGCAGGCGGCTTGCCTCGCCGATCAGCCAGTTTGCCGCTTTCTTCGGTTTCTGGCAGATGGTAGTGGTCTTTTCAAACATATCCGCCATCTTCTTAGACTCAGTCAGAATGCGGCTGTCATATTCAGACAGACCATATTCACTCTGGTAACGTGCCATTTTTTCCGGCTGCAATTCCGGCAGGGCGGCGCGGACGGATTCCAGCCATTCATCGCTGATGCAGACCGGCGGAAGATCCGGATCCGGGAAATAACGGTAATCTTTCGCATCCTCTTTAGAACGCATCGCATAGGAGTATTCCTTGTTGTCATCCCAGCGTCTCGTCTCCTGGATGACCTTCCTGCCCTCTTCCAGCAGCTCAATCTGGCGGGCGCGCTCGCCGTCGATCGCACGGGCAATCGCCTTGAAAGAGTTCAAGTTCTTCATCTCGGTTCTCGTACCAAATGTCTCACTTCCCACCTCACGGACCGATAAGTTGACATCGGCACGCATCGAACCTTCCTGTAACTTACAATCGGATGCGCCCAGATACTGTACCAGCAGGCGCAGGCGTTCGAGGTAGGCAATAACCTCATCAGCACTCCGCATATCCGGCTCAGAAACGATCTCGATCAACGGCACGCCGCTTCGGTTATAATCAACCAGCGAGCAGTCTTCCCACTCGTCGTGGATCAGCTTTCCGGCATCTTCCTCCATGTGAATTTCATGAATACGAATTTTCTTTTCACCGGCAGGCGTATCGATCGGTATATAACCGTCGTGGCAGATCGGGAGATACAGCTGGGAAATCTGGTAGTTCTGCGGGTTGTCCGGGTAAAAATAGTTTTTCCGGTCAAATTTACAGAACTGGTTGATACCACAGTTTGCCGCCAGACCGACAGACATCGCGTATTCAACGACCTTCTTATTTAAAACCGGCAGAGAACCCGGCATACCGGTACAAACCGGGCAGGTATGAGTATTTGGTTTTGCTCCAAATTCGGTGGAGCAGCCACAGAAAATCTTGGTTTTCGTCGCCAGCTCTACGTGTACCTCCAAGCCGATGACTGTCTCATATTCTTTCTTCATCTTATCTGCCCTCCTTGTCTGTCATAACCGGAAGCTTCCATGCACCTCTCGCCTTTTCGTATGCAGATGCCGCGCCAAACAGCTTTTTTTCCTGGAAGCAGTCTGCGATCATCTGAAGCCCGATCGGAAGTCCCTTCGAATCCAGCCCGCACGGAACTGAAATGCCCGGAAGACCTGCCAGGTTGACCGAAACAGTATAAATATCGCCCAGATACATCTTCATCGGATCGGAAAGGCTGTCACCCAGCAGCGGTGCCGTGGACGGCGCTGCCGGTCCCAGAATGACATCGTATTTCTCAAACGCCTTGTCAAATGCCTGTTTAATCAATGCTTTTGTGCGGAGTGCTTTCAGATAATATGCATCGTAGTAGCCGGAACTCAAAACGAACGAACCGAGCATGATACGGCGTTTTACCTCTGGTCCAAAGCCCTCGGAACGGCTCTTTTTATACATTTCATGTAAATCTTCATATTCCGGTGTGCGGTAACCGTACTTCACACCGTCAAACCGGGACAGGTTGGAGCTTGCCTCCGCCGATGCAATGACGTAATATGCTGGAATCGCATACTCAACCATGCCTAAATCAAAAAACTCCACTTCTGCCCCGCGTTCTTTTAACGCATCAGCTGCCGCCAGAACGGCTTTTTTTACATCTTCATCGAGTCCTTCGCCCAGATAATCGGACGGGATTCCAATCTTCATCCCTTTTACCTCTCCGGTCAGGGCAGCGGTAAAATTGTACGCCTCCCGCTTGACAGAGGTGCTGTCCTTTTTATCATAGGAAGCGATCGTCTCCAGAATTGCCGCGCAGTCTGCGGTATCTTTCGCAATCGGTCCAATCTGATCCAGCGAGGAACCATAGGCGATCAGACCATACCGGGAAACCGTTCCATAGGTCGGCTTGATGCCGGTCACGCCGCAGAAGGAACTTGGCTGGCGGATGGAACCGCCCGTATCTGAACCAAGAGCAAAAAAGGTCTCTCCCGCTGCGACAGCCGCACACGAGCCACCGGAAGATCCGCCCGGTACATGCTCTGTATTCCACGGGTTTTTCGTCGGTCCAAACCAGGATGTCTCGGTCGTACTTCCCATCGCAAATTCATCCATATTTGTCTTGCCAAGCAGAATCGCACCGGCTTTTTTGAGGTTCAGCGCTGCCTCCGCTGAGTACGGAGGTACAAATCCCCTTAAAATTTTGGAACTGCACGTTGTCTCAATTCCCTCTGTACAAATATTATCCTTGATCGCCATCGGAACGCCCGCCAGCGGTCCGGTCAGGATGCCATCGTCAATCTGTTTCTGGATCTCATCCGCCTGTGCCAGTGCTGCCTCCTCGGTCAGCGTTACATAAGCATGAACTGTATCTTCATATTTATGAATCCGTTCCAGAGATGCCTGTACCGCCTCCCGGACGGAGATTTGTTTTTCTTTAATTTCTTTTCCCAGCTCCAGCGCTGTTAATTCTGAAATTCCCATCCTGATTTCCTCCATATTGCTGCTTGTATCTCTAATTCTTTTTACTCCACTGTCCTCGGCACCTTGTACTGTTTTTCTTTCTGCTCCGGTGCATTCGAAAGCATCGCATCTGATTCATCTCCATTTTCCACAACATCTTCGCGGAACACATTGCGAATGTCAAAGACATGCGACATCGGTTCTATCTCCGAAGTATCAAGCTGATTCAGCATATCGATATACTCAAGCATCCGGCTCATGTCGCTTTTCGCTGCCTCCTTTTCCTCCGGGGAAAGGGAAAGCTTTGCTAAAATACCAACATAATCAATCATTTCATCGTCTATTTTCACTGCCATAAGTTCTGTTCCTTCCTATTATAATGTGTGTTATGGACAAGCTCTTTGTTTCATAGGAAATTGCGTCCTGTCACGTTACGGTACCAGACGGCTCATATCTCTCGGGAAGAGCGAAACCTCACGGACATTCTCCTCTTCAAGCAGCTGCATCGTCATACGTTCCAGACCGATACCGAGTCCGCCGTGAGGCGGCATACCGTGTTTGAAGGTGCTTAAATACTGTTCCATTCCCTCGGTATCCATACCGCGTTTTTCAATCTTCTCCATCAACTCGGTGTAGCTGTGGATACGCTGTCCGCCGGTTGTGACTTCCAGTCCACGGAATAAAAGGTCAAAGCTGAGTGTTACTTTCGGGTCTGTCGGGTCATCCATCGCGTAGAATGGACGCTTCTTGGATGGATAATGGGTGACAAACACGAAATCGGCGCCGTACTCTTCTTTAAAGTAGCGTCCAATCAGGTGTTCTTCCTCCGGCTCCAGATCGTATGGGTTTTTGATCTGGGTTCCATATTTTTCGGAGGCAAGGCGTTTCGCCTCGGTAAAGGTCACTGCCGGAATCTTCTCTACTTCCGGAAGTTTGACTTTAAGGATTTCCAGCTCCGTGGAATATTCCTTCTTTAAAATTTCCACCATATGCTGAAGAAATCCGGTTTCCATCGCCATGATATCGGTAAAATCATCGATATATCCCATCTCAAAATCCAGTCCAGTATATTCGTTTAAATGGCGTTTCGTGTTATGCTTCTCCGCACGGAACACCGGACCAACCTCCATCACACGGTCAAACACACCGACCATCATCTGTTTGTAAAACTGTGGACTCTGCGCTAACACCGCCGGACGGTGAAAATAATCGAGTTTAAAGACGTTTGCTCCGCCCTCGGCTCCTTTTGCTCCGATCTTCGGGGAATGAATTTCCGTAAATCCTTCTCCATGCAGGTACTCCCGGAATGCCCGTGCGATTCCTTCCTGGATTCTGAAACGTGCGCGCTCCCGCAGGTTGCGGAGTGTCAGAGAACGCATATCCAGTTTGGCTTCCAGGGATGCGCTCATTTTCCATTTTGATACGGCAATCGGCATCGGTTCTTCCGGTTTCGAGAGGATCCGAACACTCTTTAAACGAAGTTCCATGCCTCTCGGTGCCCGCTCTTCTTTTCGGAGGACACCGGAAACTTCTACGAATGTTTCTTCTCTTAATTCAGCAAAATCCGCGTCAGTCACACCTTTTTCATAGACAGTCTGCAGCACGCCGTCACGTTTCCGGAGAATCACAAATGCGATATCGCCCATGTTGCGGACACTCATGATCGCGCCGTTTACCTTTACTTCCCGTCCTTCCATACCGTCTGCAAACACGGCTGCCAGATCCAGCACTTCTTTTTCCTTTTTACCTGTCATAAATTCCATCGCTGTTTCCTCTCTTTCTCTGCTTTTTGATATGTCCGGGACGGGAATAATGAAAAAGAATGTGCCTTGGCACATTCTCGCGCCGAGCGCGGTCGCTTGCGACAAACTACATCTTCGCGCGAGTGCGCATCATTGGCACGTTAGTGCCTTTTTGTGTAATAGGGGATTCCAAGGAATTTCCTATTACATAAAAAAGCAGAAGCCCCACGCTCCCGCATCCCGGAATGACGTTCACTCACATCATTCCGGGACGGGATATTCCCGCGGTACCACCCGCATTTAAAAAGAAACGATTGTTTTTCTTTTTACTCTTTCGCTGCTTAACGCGCAGTCACGTGATGACCTACCTGCGGCGGCTGGCGGGGTGTCCAGTGTCGCTCTCAGTCATCCGGCTCCGGAGTGTTCCCTATTGTCCCGCTCCCTCCTGACACGGCTCTCAGCCGGTGACCGCGTCTTTCTGTCGGATTCTTCGAAACAGAGTCTCCATCTTTGCCTTTTAAAAAAGTGGGCACGAATACCATGATTATCATGGCATCCTTGCCCACCCCGTTGGATTCAATTTTTTATGTTCAAACTATAAACTATTTTTCTGAGTTTGTAAAGAGGTTTTTTAATTTTTTTTCACGCAGTAATTCTGTATGGAATATGTCAGCTTCGCTGACCAGAATCACGCGCCAAGTCTCACGGACGTTCGACTTAAATAGAAGAAATCTTGTACAATATTCTCCCTTGAAACATTTTTTCAAAATTCGTACGCAAATTGTATTGACATTCAGAATTTTTCGTGTATACTACTACACATAAAAGCAAGGGCGCTTCGAGATAATCGAGGTGCCCTTTTCTTTATGTAAAATGTGTCAGAGCACATTCATCTTACGTAGATTTAATCATCACAAAATCGCAGACATAAAACCTGAAAGGAGACATGAGTTATGAAAAAAAACATCCCTGAACTGTATGGAAGTCTTGTATTCAACAACAAAGTCATGAAAAGCAAATTGCCGCGAGATGTTTATAAGGCACTCCGCAAAACGATTGAAAATGGCAGCCATCTGGATCTCGATATTGCAAATGCAGTCGCAGTTGCAATGAAGGAATGGGCCGTTGAAAATGGTGCAACTCACTTCACACACTGGTTCCAGCCGATGACCGGCATTACCGCTGAGAAACACGACAGTTTCATCAATCCGGTTGGCGATGGCGAAGTTATCATGGATTTCTCCGGCAAAGAGCTGGTAAAGGGCGAACCGGATGCATCCAGTTTCCCATCCGGCGGACTTCGTGCCACCTTTGAGGCAAGAGGTTATACAGCCTGGGATCCAACCTCCCCGGCATTTATTAAAGACGATACACTCTGCATCCCGACCGCATTCTGTTCCTACAGCGGCGAGGCACTTGATACCAAAACCCCTCTTCTGCGTTCGATGGAAACCATCAACCGCGAGGCGCTGCGTGTCCTGAAGCTCTTCGGAAATGAAGATGTGACCCGCGTTGTCTCCACCGTTGGTCCGGAACAGGAGTATTTCCTGGTTGATAAAGAACTGTTTAATAAGAGAAGCGATTTGAAGTTCTGCGGAAGAACTCTGTTTGGCGCACCAGCTCCGAAGGGTCAGGAAATGGATGACCACTATTTCGGCGCTCTCCGTCCGAGAGTTTCCGCTTTCATGAAAGAACTGGATGAAGAGCTCTGGAAGCTCGGTATTCCGGCAAAAACCAAACACAACGAGGTAGCTCCGGCGCAGCATGAACTTGCCACCATCTACACGACTACCAATGTGGCAGTTGACAACAACCAGCTCACTATGGAAATCATGAAACGTGTGGCAGAGAAACATGGCCTTGTGTGCCTGCTCCATGAGAAACCATTTGAGGGCATCAACGGAAGCGGTAAACACAACAACTGGTCTTTATCGACCAACACCGGCGAAAACCTTCTTGATCCGGACCGCGAGCCGGCAAAGAACTTACAGTTCCTTCTCTTCCTGTTCGCAACGATCAAGGCAGTCGATGTCTACGGCGATCTGCTCCGCGTATCAGTTGCAACTGCCGGAAATGACCACCGTCTGGGCGGCAACGAGGCACCGCCAGCTATCGTGTCTATGTTTATCGGCGATGATCTGGAAGCAGTTCTCGATATTGTGGAAAAAGATCTGGAGTCTGAGGCAAAAGAAGTCCAGACCATGAAGCCGGGCGCAAAGGTTCTGCCGCACTTTATCAAAGATACAACCGATCGCAACCGTACTTCTCCGTTTGCCTTTACCGGCAATAAATTCGAGTTCCGTATGCCAGGTTCCGCTCTCTCTGTATCGGAACCGAACATTGTCATCAATACAGCCGTAGCTGAAGTTTTAGGCGAATTTGCAGACCGTCTGGAAGGTCTTTCCGGCAAGGCTCTGGAGGCAGAAATCCATCTGCTCTTAAAGGAAGTGCTGCGTGATCACCGCCGCATCGTATTCAACGGCAACGGTTACACCAGCGAATGGGTAGAGGAAGCTCACAAACGCGGACTCTTCGACCTGCCGAGCTGCGCAGAGGCATTCCCGCGCCTGATTGCTGAGAAAAACGTAGAACTGTTCCTGAAACACGGCATCTACACCAAGGAGGAACTCTTCTCCCGCTACGAAATCAAGGAAGAGAACTACATCAAGACCATCAACATCGAGGCAAAGACGATGCTTTCGATGATGAAGAAGACCTTCCTGCCGTCCGTCCTCTCCTACTGCAAGGAGCTGGCTGAAACCGCCGCAAAGACAAAGGCAATCCTGCCGGACGCACCGATCAGCGCCGAGAGCAAACTGCTTGAGAAGCTGTCCAGTCTCTACACCGAGATTTCCGAGAAAACCGAAGCACTGGCAGAGGCTGAAAAAGCGGCAGAATCCATGGAAGATAATATCGAGAAGGTTGCATATTTCCACTATACGATTCTTGCCAAGATGGATGACTTGAGAAGCAGCGTTGATACCGCAGAAGCCCTGATTCCAGATTCTTTCCTGCCGTATCCGACTTACGATGAACTGCTGTTCTCCGTATAATCTGACATGTCAATATTATGACTTGATTGAAAAATCGAGAAAAATGTGTTATGATTTGGCTGCAAAATATTGGTATATTGTCTTTTATACTGATATTTTGCAGTCAATT
>NZ_FR895108.1:15251-19243 GCF_000434655.1 Clostridium sp. CAG:43
CAATTTTGGGTTCTTATCCCTGTTATTTTCTTATCATTCAGGTATCTTGAATACAAAGGAGGTTTATATCATGAGGGAGTCACTCACATACGAAACCGGGCTTCATGAGGAATGCGGCGTATTTGGAATGTTTGACCTGGAGGGCGGCGATGTTGCCAGAGATATGTACTACGGACTCAGCGCACTCCAGCACCGCGGTCAGGAGTCATGCGGCATCGCAGTCTGTGACACGAACGGTCCAAAGGGCGTTGTCAACTGCTACAAAGGGCTGGGACTTGTCAATGAGGTATTTCATGAGGAGACGTTAAAACGCCTCGGCGGCAATCTGGGAGTTGGTCATGTCCGCTACTCCACAACCGGTTCTTCTACCATCGAAAACACACAGCCACTGGTACTTAAGTATTTTAAGGGAACACTCTGTCTGGCGCACAACGGAAACCTGGTAAATGCGTTTGAGATGCGCCGCCAGCTTGAAGAAACCGGCGCAATCTTCCAGACGACGATGGATTCAGAGGTAATCGCGTTCCACATCGCCAGAGAACGTCTGGCTGCCCCGACCGCTGAAGAGGCAATCAAACGGACCGCGGCAAAAACACGTGGCGCTTATGCCCTGATTATCTCCAGCCCGCGCAAGCTGATCGGTGTTCGTGACCCATTTGGTCTGCGTCCTCTCTGCCTCGGCAAAAAGGGAAATGTCTGGATCATGGCATCGGAAAGCTGTGCCATCACCTCGGTCGGCGGCGAATTTATCCGTGATATCGAACCGGGTGAGATCGTGACCATCACCCGCGACGGCGTTTTTTCTGATAAAAGCCTGCAGCAGGAAAAACGGGCACACTGCGTTTTCGAATACATCTATTTTGCCCGCCTCGACAGCCACATCGATGATGTGAGCGTCTATGAGGCAAGGCTGCGCGGCGGCGCGGCTCTCGCACATTCCTTCCCTGCCGATGCCGACCTCGTCGCCGGTGTACCGGATTCCGGCCTGACCGCCGCGATGGGATATGCGAAGGCATCCGGCATTCCATATGAGATTATTTTCCATAAAAATAGCTATGTCGGCAGAACCTTCATCAAACCGACCCAGGAAGAACGCGAAAATAGCGTCCGTATCAAGCTTAATATTCTGGAACCGGCTGTCAGGGGAAAACGCATTGTCCTCGTCGATGACTCTATCGTGCGCGGTACGACGATGAAAAACCTGATCCGCATGCTCAAAAAAGCCGGGGCGAAGGAAGTTCATGTGCGCGTCAGCTCTCCGCCATTCCTCTTCCCCTGCTATTTCGGTACCGATGTCCCCTCCAATAAACAGCTCATCGCCAGCAGTCATTCCGTCGAAGAAATCTGCCGGGAGATCGGTGCGGATTCGCTTGGATATATGCCGGTTGAAGATCTCGAGGAGATGGCAGGCGGACTGCCGCTCTGTACGGCATGCTTCACCGGAAACTATCCGATGGATGTGCCGGATGGGGAGATTAAGGATGCATTAGAATAAATATTTCGCAAATGAAAAAGAATGTGCCTTGGCACATTCTCGCGCCGAGCGCGGTCGCTTGCGACATGTTTCTGCTTCGCGCGAGTGCGCATCATTGGCACGTTAGTGCCTTTTTGTGTAATAGGGAATTCCAAGGAATTTCCTATTACATAAAAAAGGGCTCTCACCGAGTCCTTTTTTATCCCTCACACTTTTTCACGTTTTGTCAAAACTTTTGTTTTTGTTTAAAATGTCTTATATGTTTTTATACATTGGATGACGGACGGTTGTTCTGCGCTTTTAACGCTTTCAACTCGTCAAATACAACATCGTTCAGAACCTTAATGTAGGTTCCCTTCATACCGGACGAACGGGACTCTATAACGCCTGCGCTCTCAAACTTGCGGAGTGCATTGACGATAACGGAACGGGTAATGCCGACTCTGTCTGCAATCTTGCTGGCTACCAGAATGCCCTCGTTGCCTTCCAGCTCATCGAAGATGTGGGTAATTGCTTCCAGTTCGGAGAAGGACAGGGTGCTGATCGCTGATTTAACGATCTGGATCTTTCTTGTCTCCTCTGCATTCTCCTCGTTGACAGAACGCATCATCTCAAGTCCGACAACAGTGGTTCCGTACTCACTCAGGATGATATCGTCGATGTCGTACTGTGCATCTGATTTGTAGATGAACAGAGTACCCAGTCTCTCACCGGATATATCAATAGGCGTGATGATCGCCTGATACTTCTTCACGTTCTCCTCGGCGAATCCCAATGTGGCAAGGTTGACATTTTCCTTCGTTGACAAAACGCTTAAAAGGCGTTCATTCAACATACGGTCAACAAAACCGCCGACCTGATCCTTGATCAACTCTTCGATCTCATCCACACCCTCATGAATCGCAACTCCGAGTACTTTACCTTTCTTGCTGATTACGAGAATATTGGATTCCAGTATGTCACTGAGGACTTCACAAATGTCATTGAACACAACCTTATGAGAATGGTTGTTGTGCAATAACTTATTAATTTTTCTAGTTTTGTCCAGTAATTGAACGCTCATTTTACCAGTTACCTCCTTTGCCTTTATCGTAAATTAGAATTCGATCCTAACCTGTAAGAATTGTAACACGATTTTCGTATAATAGCAAGAGTTTTTCTGTATTTTTCATTTTTTTTAATAATTAATATCTATTTCAAGAGTTTTTATGAGTTTTTTACAAAACCGCAGGCTTCGTTAGAACAAAGAAGCTTATTTCCCTTTTCGAGCATAATATGTCCACATTTCGGACACATTTCTTTTGACGGTTTCTGCCAGGTCATAAAATCGCAGTCTGGGTTATTTTCGCAGCCGTAGTATCTTCTGCCCTTTTTCGATTTACGGATGACAATCTCACCACCGCATTTCGGGCACTTCACGCCGATCTTTTCCAGGTACGGCTTCGTGTTTTTACAGTCTGGGAATCCCGGGCAGGCAAGAAATTTGCCGTGCGGACCATACTTAATTACCATGTTGCGCCCGCACTGGTCACAGATCACATCCGTCACCTCGTCAGCAATCTTGACGCTCTCAAGCGTCTTCTCCGCTTCTTTAACCGCCTTGTCAAGATCCGGATAAAAGTTTTCGATAACGGTCTTCCAGCCGATCGTGCCGTCCCCGATGCTGTCGAGCAGGTACTCCATATTTGCCGTAAACTGCAAATCAACGATGGACGGGAACGCCTTCTTCATCATCCGGTTGACTACCTCGCCAAGCTCCGTCACATAGAGGTTCTTATTTTCCTTCGCTACATAGCGGCGCACGATGATTGTCGTGATGGTCGGTGCATAGGTACTTGGCCGTCCGATACCCTGTTCTTCCAGCGCCTTGACGAGCGACGCCTCTGTATAATGTGCCGGTGGCTGTGTAAAATGCTGTGCCGGTTCTAACTGGTTTAAATCCAGCTTCATGCCTGCTTCCAGCGACTCGTTCAGAACGCCGTCGGTCTCCTTATCCTCGTCCTGTGAATAGACGGACATGAAGCCGTCAAATTTGATTTTGGACGCCGACAGGGTGAAAAGCTCTTCTCCGGCTGCTACCTTGACGGAGGTTGTCTCGTAAACCGCCGGGCGCATCCGGCTCGCCGTGAAGCGCTTCCAGATAAGCTGGTACAGACGGAACTGGTCTCTGGAAAGCTGTTCTTTTACCTGTACCGGCGTCAGTGTAATGTCAGTCGGACGGATCGCCTCGTGTGCGTCCTGGATCTTGGCGTCTGATTTTGCCGCCGCCGGTGCCTCGGACACGTAACTTGCCCCAAACTGGTCGCCGATATAGCTTCTCGCCGCCGCATCTGCCTCTGCCGCGATGCGGGTGGAATCGGTACGCAGGTAGGTGATCAGACCGATTGTGCCGCGTCCTTTGATATCCACGCCCTCATAGAGCTGCTGGGCAAGGCGCATCGTCTTCTGTGTTGAGAAATTCAGCGTCTTGGATGCCTCCTGCTGCAGCGTACTGGTCGTAAACGGGATCGGCGCCTTC
>NZ_FR895108.1:19252-21365 GCF_000434655.1 Clostridium sp. CAG:43
GGGATCGGCGCCTTCTTCACGCGTTCGCCCAGCTTCACATCTCGCACTTCGTACTCACAGCCCTCCAGACGCTTCATAAGCGCCTCCACTTCCTCTTTGCTGTGAATTGCCTTCCTGCCGTCCTTATCGCCGTAATAATGGGCGGTCAGCTTCTTTCTGGAGCCATGTACGTGGAGCTGTGCATCCAGCGTCCAGTATTCTTCCGGTATAAACGCATTGATCTCTTCCTCACGGTCGCAGATCATACGCAGCGCGACCGACTGCACACGACCGGCGCTGAGTCCTCTCTTGACCTTCGCCCAGAGAAGCGGGCTGATGAGGTAACCCACCATACGGTCGAGCATACGTCTCGCCTGCTGTGCATCCACCAGATTTTCATCGATGGCACGCGGCTCTTTTAAAGATGCCTTGACGGCGTTTTTTGTAATCTCATTGAAACTGATACGGTAAACCTTTTTATCTTTCTGTTCATCCAGCTTTAATGCTTTCATCAGGTGCCAGGAGATCGCCTCTCCCTCGCGGTCCGGGTCAGTTGCGAGATAAATCTTATCTGCTTTTTTAACCTCTTTCCGCAGACGCGCCAACACATCGCCCTTTCCCCGGATGGTGATATACTTCGGCTCATATCCATGCTCTACGTCCACTCCCAGCGTACTCTTAGGGAGGTCGCGCACATGACCGCCGGAGGCGTCCACCTCATAGTTGGAACCCAAAAATTTTTTAATTGTCTTGACTTTCGCCGGAGACTCTACAATAACCAGATTTTTTGCCATAACAGACCTCTATATAATCTTCCTAACGTAATATTGATTCATTGGCTGCAGGATCAATCCCTGCATTTCCAGATTTAAAAGCGCAGTCATGCATTCCCCTGCTGTCACCCCACAGCTTTTCATGACCGCTTCCAGATGTTTCGGTTGTGAATCTAGGCAACTATACACCATTTTTTCCGACTTGGCAAGTGCATTTACTGATTTTATTGTTTTTTTACAAGAATTTTTACATTTTATATGGAAGAAATCCAACACATCCTCCGGTTTCGTCACGATCCCCGCCCCCTGTGCAATCAGCCGGTTGCAGCCCTCACTGAGCGGATCGATGCGCCGTCCCGGCAGCGCAAATACCTCTTTTCCCTGCTCCAGCGCCAGATCCGCCGTAATCAGGGAACCGCTTCTTTTTCGCGCTTCCACGACCAGCACCAGGTCGGAAAGTCCGCTGATGATCCGGTTCCGGATTGGAAAATGGGATGCCGTCGGCGGTACACCCGGTCCATATTCTGACAATATGCCGCCTTGTTCACGGATGCGCGCATGCAGCCGGATGCCGGATGGCGGATAACAGGTGTCAATCCCACAGCCCATCACGGCATACGTCAGTCCGCCGCCATCCATCGCGCCCTTATGCCCCGCCTGATCGATCCCCAGCGCCATGCCGCTCACTACCTGCACGCCGTTTTCTGCCAGAATCCGACCGAAATACTCTGCCTCCTGTCGTCCATACGGCGTACAGCTGCGCGCCCCGATGACTGCCGCGGATGGTTTCGCATCTTCTGGAAGCGTTCCACGCACAAACAGCCACATCGGTTTATCATAGATATGCATCAGGCGCTTCGGATATGCCGCCTCACCGCACAGAATGAAACGTACCCCCTGTTCCTCCAGCCTATCGTATTCTTCCACGCGCTGTTTGAAGAGCGGAACCGCTTCCTCCAGCCCCTTTTTCACAGCTTTTCCGAGAAAGGAACATATAAACGGATCCAGTTTCTTCCTATTATATAAAACCCGCTCATAGATTCTCTCAAAACTGCCGCACGATTCATATAATTTAGCCGCCGTCACCGCGCCGATTCCATCCACTCTCGATAACCAGTAGGCATGGATGCGCTCACGGTCGGAATACTGCATATTTTCTGTCAGAAGCACATTTTTATGCGGCGGTTCCTGTGTTTTTCCATATAGTTCCTGCATAGAAAGCTGAGCATTCTGTACATTGCTCTCTTCTTTTCCTATTTCCATATCTTTCCCCCCTATATATGCCAGATCGGCTGCCTTTTACCTTCAAGAATGCCTCGGCATTCTTGCTGCGAGATGCGCGTCATGCAAAGCATGACATA
>NZ_FR895109.1:0-1000 GCF_000434655.1 Clostridium sp. CAG:43
ATCCGGATATTGTTCCCATGCAGCCGTCGATGCTATCACAGCATCACGGACCGCCTCCGGCATTCCGAGACGATTTGTATTGACTGAAAAATCTAACTCTACGGCTGCATCACCGTAAATATCGCCGCCGTGCGTGTATGGCATAGATGCTTCCTCCCTGTTGTTCTCTCTTTTTCACACTATTCTCTTATAAAAACAAAATCATGCCCCGTACCGCCAGTGCCAGAAGTCCCATGATTCCCGCCGCTCCATACATCAGGCGGTTGACACGACGGATGTCCTGCGGTTCAATCGGGTGTATCTCATCACCGATATATGGCTTCGGAACTAACTTGCCGAAATACCAGGCATCGCCCGCCAGTCGCAAGCCCAGCGCGCCGGCGCATGCCGACTCGGTCTGCGCGGAATTTGGGCTTTTGTGGTTCCGGCGATCACGCCGCCAGATACGGTAAGCATTCTTTCCGTCATATCGTAAAAGGTATGCAGATACTATCAATAAAAGCGCTGCCAGACGCGACGGAATCAGGTTTACCAGATCGTCCAGTTTTGCTGCCGCGCGTCCAAAATGCAGATATTTGTCATTTTTATATCCGACCATCGAATCCATCGTGTTGACTGCCTTGTACAGCCAGCCAAGAAGCGGACCTCCGATCGCCAGATAAAACAAAGGCGCAATCACTCCATCCGACGCATTTTCCGCTACCGTCTCAACTGCCGCCCGTGCGATCCCCGCCTCTGAAAGAGGTTTCGTATCGCGCCCGACAATCATCGACACTGCATAGCGGGCTCCCTCGGTATCTCCCGCCTCCAGCTTCCGGCAGACCGCCATGCTCTCATCCCGCAGGGAGCGCGCCGCCAGCAGATAGTAAGTCATGACCGCCTCGACTACTGTCTGAATCCAGATGCCGCCCAGACGGGAAATCCAGAGGATTGCGCCTGCCACACTGCCTGTCACAAGCAGCACCAGACACACAAAAAGAACGCCCGCGCGGCGTTCCCC
>NZ_FR895109.1:1016-3061 GCF_000434655.1 Clostridium sp. CAG:43
GCGTTCCCCCCGTTCCGTTGCATGCTTTTTTCCAGCTGGACGCAAATATTTTCCCAGCCACACAATCAGATTTCCGATCGCCCGGACCGGATGCGGCATCGAATGCGGATCACCCAGGCACAGATCCAGAAGATAACCTGCCAGAATCGCAGCTAAGTGATATCCGACCATTCTGCCTTCTATCATTCCTGTCAATACTTTACTGATTGCTGTCATTTTGTCTACTCCCAACTATTCTTTTATTTGATCCGCATTCCCAGACCGCAGATAACCCGGTGCACTTCCTCCGAATATGCGGCGATCCGCTGGCAAATACGCCCGTCTGTCTCCCGATAATCGCGCTCAAATGCTTCCATCGGCACAATGCCGCAGCCGATTTCATCCGCCGTCACGAATGCATCCGGATTTTCCTGCATCAGGCGTTCTGCAAACACGTATGGATCGCGCCCGGCTTCCATCTCACGCCTCACAAACAGTTCAAAATGCGTGATCAGATCCGCCTGCACGATCGTCTGTTCGTCCGTTTCTAATCTCCCATCCGCGATGCGTGCCGTAACTCTACACGCTTCTGGATTTTTCGATCGATTCAGAACGGTGGATAAGTCTTTTGTTTTCCTCCGTTCCAAAGTACGTTTTTCCCACAATTTCATCGCATACGCGGTCTTTCCTTGTTCCCTGCCGCCAATTATAAAAATCATTCTGCTTTTCCTCGCTTAAAAATTCAAAAACCCCAGGCACGTACCTGCCAGCCGCATCACAGCCAGCACCAGCACCACATTCCGCTCGCAGCTCTGCAGAAAATGCCCTGCCAGATCGCCGTTGATGCCGCCAAATTCCCGCATGGAAAAACGATAATAGCAAACAAAGGTTGCAAGAGCCGTCAAGGCTGCCAGAGCGCCGCGCAGATGTCCCCAGTAAATCATCCAGCTGATCGCCAACACTGCTAAAGCTGCCATACTCACGCGAACAACCTTTGTCTCGGCACTTCTGGAAAATTCAGCGGCAAGCCCGTCCTTTTTCGCCTTTGGAAATGCCACCACCGAATAGCCGCTGCAGGCGCGTTCCAGCATAAGCGCCCCCGGCAGCAGCCACACATCTGCTCCCACAAGCTCAGAAACTGCCCCCGCATAGAGAAGCAGGTACAGCCCCAGACCGATGATCGCAAACGCCCCTGTATGTGGATCTTTTAAAATCGCCAGCTTTTTTTCCCGCTCGCCGTAGGAATGGTGCGCATCCGTCACATCGAGATACCCGTCCATATGGATTCCACCGGTAATCAATAGTGGAACTGCCGTCAACAGGCAGGTCCGGAACAGAACTCCAGCACCCAAAATTTCACAGAGCGCAAACGTGGCTATCTCTACCGCCCCGATCACCGCCCCGATCAGCGGAAAAAAACAAAGCGCATAGCGCATCCGCTCTTCCGTCCAGTCCATGCGCGGCATCGGAATGCGTGAATACATGGAAAATGCAATGACAAAACTTCCTATCAGATTCAATCTTCGCTCCCCCTGACTCTATTCTGGCAACCATAACTTTAGCAGGCATTCCGCTCTGTTCCACTCACTGACTACCCTACATCTTTTGTCCTTTCATCGGCTGCAAAAACAGGTGTTGACACCGCAAGCGGAATTCCATACACCACTTCCGTCACCGAATCCGCCATCTGTCCCAGTTCCCGGTTGATCCGTCCCAGAAGCTCTATGTACCGCTCCGATTCCAGATCATACGTCACACCGTCCGAAAAGATCTCATTCGTTACAATGATAAGGTCATGGCACTGGTTTTGCAAGTGTTTTATTCCTTGCAGAATCCGCTCTTGCGCACCATTTTCCTGAGCATAAAATTCATTGAGGACAAGGTTGGACATACATTCAAGGAGAAGCACTGGTTTTTGTGCCACTCGGCAGGACTCCCAGCGCTTCAAACTATCGTTTTCCTGTTCATCGTCCAAACCAGCCGAATTGGACTCTTCGAATCTCTCCTCTAATTCTAATGTTTCTAACCCCGTATACCGCTCAATCGTCTCAAACCCTTTTGCCGCG